>CANQGC010000054.1 GCA_947600345.1 uncultured Clostridia bacterium | reverse complement strand
GCTGAGTTCGTATTGCCGAGGTTCCGTTATCGGGCCGACAATACCGGCCCTCTGTAGCCTTTGGTTTTTGGGTTACGGGGGTTACGCCTCCGCTTCGCTTCGGCGGGGCTGCCGCCCCGGACCCTGCTGAAAGCCGACGAAGATAGGATAAAGAAACGCAGCTGGCGCAGCAACGGAGAGAAGCGATAAGGGAACACCGCACCTTCCCCTGCGTTCTCCAACGCTGCGGGCTCTAACCCGCAGCCCCGCGGCCGCCGCGGGCGCGTAACCGCGGCGTAACGAGAGTTAGGCAATACGAACTATCCCCGGTAACCCCCGTCCTCCAACGAAACCTCGCGGACGCGGGGGTCGAGGTCCCCGCGTAACGTAACCTTCGCAGCTGTACTAACCTCGGTTCCTCCCCGGGTCCAGGGCCGCAGCCCTGGTCAGGAGAGGGAGGGGAGAATCCAAGGAGGGAACGGGGGACGCTTGACGTCCCCCATCTCTCCTTGGCCCGCCGGGAGGCGCCCCTGCCGTGAGGCAGCAGCAGCGGCCCGCAGGGCCGTTGCTGAAGGGAATCCCCAGTGGGGATTCCCAAACCTACGCCGTGAGGCGTCCACGTGCCCGGCAGGGCACCCTTGCCGCCGTGAGGCGGAACCCCTCCAGCGGCGATCCGCAAGGATCGCCGCTGAACGGAATCCCCTGTGGGGATTCCGCCCCCGCGCCGGGCAGGCGCCCCTACAGGAAAGAAAACACCCCCAGCGTGCCCGCGCACATCAGGGCGCAAGCCGTGCAATTCCCCAGCAGGATCGCGATGGCGCTCTTGAGGCGCGGCATCTCGAACAGCGTGGCGACCGCGCTGCCCGTCCAGCAGCCGGTGCCCGGCAGCGGCAGCGCCACGAATATGTACAGCCCGATCAGCTCCAGCGTCTCCTCCGAAAGCCACCGGCCCAGCCAGCCGCGCACGCCCTTGCCCTTGCCCGCGTGCATCTTGCGCCGCTTGCGCGCGCTGCGCCGCTCCAGCCAGGCGGCAAACCTGCGCACCGGCCGGATCGGCAGCGTGTAGAACCAGTCCAGCACCGGCCGCAACAGCAGCAGTATGAACGGCATCGGCAGCGTGGAGCAGATCACCGCCAGCGCGTAGGCAAAGCCCGCGGGCATTCCCATGCCCAGCATGATCGTGATGGCGTAGCGGCCCTCGAAGGTCGGCACCATGCTCAATAACGCCGTGATGACCACGTCCCGCAGGCGCTCGCTCCAGACGAAGCCCCCCGCCGCCTCCAGGAGCAGCGGGCAGCGAAGCATCCATTCTCTCAGCATAATTCCCTCCATCAGACGTTTTCCAGTCTGTATCTTATCACATTCCCGCGGCTTTTTCAACCTGTGCACAGTTTGACCATCAGTTTTCATCGCGGAGGGCTTGAAAAGTCACATTCCATAAGATACAATAAAGATTGGTATGTAAGCGCAATATTGTGGATGTGTATGCTTCCTTCCTATTCATTATGTGCGCTGTTCAATGTGAGGTTATGCGCTTGAAGTACGATACGATACTCTTCGACCTGGACGGCACGCTGACCGAGTCCGGCGCGGGCATCACCCGGAGCGCGGCCTACGCCTTCGAGAAGCTGGGTATACCGGTTCCCGAGCAGGCGATACTGGACCGCTTCGTGGGCCCGCCGCTGGTGGCGTCCTTCATGGAGTACGCGGGCCTGGACGAGGCCGGGGCGATCCGCGCCACCGAGCTCTACCGCGAGCGCTACTCCACCATTGGCTGGAGGGAAAACCGCCTCTACCCCGGCATGGCCCCGCTGCTGAAGGCGCTCAAGGCCAGGGGCGCGTACCTCGGCATCGCCAGCGCCAAGCCGGAGCTGTTCGTCCGCCGCATCGCGGAGCACTTCGGCTTCGATCAGTACTTCGACGCCATCGTAGGCATCACCATGGAGAACACCAACGCCGACAAGGTGGCGCTGTTGCGCCAGGCGCTGCCCGGGGCCTACGACCCCGCGCGCACCGCGATGGTGGGCGACCGGAAGTTCGACATGGCGGCGGCGAAGAAGCTGAACGTCGCCGCCGTGGGCGTGGCCTTCGGCTACGGCAGCCGGGAGGAGCTGGAGGAATCCGGCGCGGACGAGATCGCGGACAGCGTGGCGGAGCTTCGAGCGCTGCTGCTGCCCGGCGAGCCGGCGGAGCGCGGCGCCTTCATCACCTTCGAGGGCGCGGACGGCTGCGGCAAGTCTACCCAGATGAAGCTCGCGGCGGATTACCTGAGCGAGCGCGGCTGGGAGGTCGTGTCCAGTCGGGAGCCGGGCGGCTGTCCGTCCGCCGAGGCCATCCGGGACGTGGTGCTGGACGTGCGCTTCAAAGGCATGTCCCCGGAGTGCGAGGCGCTGCTCTACGCCGCCGCCCGGGCCGAGCACGTGCGCCGGGTGATCCTGCCCGCGCTGGAGGAAGGAAAGATCGTGCTCTGCGACCGGTATCTGGACTCCAGCTACGCCTATCAGGCCCGCGGGCGTGAACTTGGAGACGACTTTATACGTCAAATCAATAGAGCGGCGCTCGCGGCCGCGCCGGACCGGACGCTGCTGTTCGCCGGCGACCGCGGCGTGACCGCCCGCAGGATGCGCGCCGGAGGATCGCTCGACCGCATCGAGTCCGAGCGGGACGACTTCTTCGATCGCGTGGATCGCGCCTTCGAGGAGCTCGCCGCCGCCGAGCCCGGCCGCATCCTCAAAATCGACTCCGACCGAAGCATCGAGGAGATATTCGCCGACGTGCGCGCCGCGCTGGACGCGCTGATCGGCTGATCCGGGACCCACCAAAGGAGTGGAAGAAACGATGGCATACGAAAATCTGTGCATGTATTGCTTCAAGGACCTGAACGGCGAGACGGTCTGCCCCCACTGCGGCGGCGACTCCCGCGCGGCGGTGCCCCAGATCCAGCTGCTCCCGGGCACGCTGGTGTACCGGCAGCGCTTCCTGGTGGGCCGCGCCCTGGGTCAGGATTCCGGCGGCATCGTCTACAACGCGCTGGACACCAAGCGCGGCGGCGTGATCCGCATCCGCGAGTACCTGCCGCGCAACTGCGCGGAGCGGCTGAACGACGGCAGCGTCGTGCCCGTGGCCGGCATGGAGGACGCCTTCGAGACCGGCATGCGCAAGCTGCACGCCAGCGTGGAGAGCCCGGAGGACCCGCACCAGCGCCACTTCTACTTCGAGGAAAACGGCACCGCCTACATCGCCCAGCGCAAGAACGCCGCGCCCTCCGGTCAGCCGGAGGCCGCTCAGGAGGGCGACCCCGAGCGCCGCAGGCGGATACTGCTCTATGCGGCCATCGCGGCGGCGGTGGTGGTGGTCATGGCCATCGTGCTGGTGCTGTTCCTGAACACGCTGGGAGCCACCGACGACCGCACGGCGGACAATCCGCCCGAGTCGGTCGGCGACGGCACCTGGTCGCCCGACAGCTCGCCCACGCCCACCCCCTACGCCACCGCCACCTTCGCGGCGCTGGTGGACCCGGAGCTGAGCTGGCTGGACTACACCAAGCCCGAGACCACCAACAGCGCGCTGGAGCAGCAGCTCAGCGGCCAGCCCACCAAGAAGCCCGAACTGCAGGGCAACGAAAACTATCCCACCGTCAACACAAATTCCGACGAGAGCAACGTGCGCGAGCTCCAGAACCGCTTGGTGCACCTGGGCTGGCTGAGCTACAGCAGCGTCACCGGCAAGTACGACAACGACACCAAGAGCGCCGTGCGCGAATTCCAGCGGTACGTCAACGAGTACTGCTCCCCCGCCGTGAAGCTGGTGGAGGACGGCATCGCCGGCAAGAAGACCCAGCAGTGGCTCTACAACTCCAGCGTATCGCTGATCCGGCCCACCGCCACGCCCGAACCCAAGGTCACCGCCAAGCCCAACGACGGCACCATCAACAGCGCGTCCTCCGAGAGCGAGGTGCGCGATCTGCAGAACAAGCTGATCCACCTGGGCCTGCTCCCCGAGGGCAGTGCCGACGGCAAGTTCGGATCAGCCACCCAGGCCGCGCTGAAGAGCTTCCAGCGGCGCGTGAACCAGCTGCAGGGCTACGTGGTGCTGCAGATGGACGGCAACGCCGACGCGCTGACCCGCGCCTGGCTGAACTACTACGACGAGGAGTGGAAGCGCCTGGAGACCGCCACCGCCGTGCCGAAGGAGACCCCCGCGCCCACGCCCGGACCCACGTCCGCCGCCTCGGATGGCCGCGTGGACGCCTCCTCCAGCCAGGAGGAGATCCTGGCGGTGCAGAAGCTTCTGCAGCAGGTGGGCCTGCTCGGCGCCAGCGAGGCCGACGGCGTGTACGGCGTCAGCACCGCCCAGGCCGTGCGCAACTTCCAGAGCTGGGTCAACCAGCTCCGGGGCGAGGAGACGCTGGAGGTCAGCGGCGCCGTGGACGATCTGACCATGCGCTACCTGGAATACTGCGTGGAAAACGGCCGCATGTACGACCTGCCCCAGGGCGAGACCGGTGAGCCCGGCTTCGAGCCCGACTACGAGCCCGGCCCCGACCCCACCGAGGTTCCCCCGGAGCAGCAGGCCGGCGACGGCGGCGTCACGCCCGACTCCCCGCCCGAGTCCATCGAGTTCATGCAGGAGATGCTCGCCCAGGTCGGACTCCTGGATTCCGCCCACATCAGCGGCCACTACGACTCGGAGACCCAGGTGGCCGTGCGCGCCTTCCAGGTGGCGGCCAATGAGCGCGGGCTCGGAAACCTGGAGGTCACCGGAAACTGCGACACCGAAACGCTGCGGCTGCTGACGCAGGCCTACGACGACGGTCTGGATCTCTCCGGCAGTCTGGGGCCCGAGATCACCCAGGCGCCCACGCTGGTGCCCGAGTTCGACGGCGTCGCGCCCTACTCCACCAAGGAGAGCATTCAGGAGATGCAGCGCATGCTCAGCCGCTGCAAGCTCCTCGACAGCAACCTGGTCAACGGCGAATACGGCCCGGACACCGAGGAGGCCGTGCGCGGACTTCAGCGCGCCATCAACAGCTACAACGGGAGCCCGCTGGTCGAGGTCACCGGCCTGTGTGACTCCAAGTCGCTCCAGTATCTGCAGTACGCCTCGAAGCGCAAGCTGAACCTGAGCAAGCTCGCCGGTACGCCCGAGCCCACCCAGGCCGCCAGCGCCGCGCCCAGCGAGTCCGCCGATCCCAACGGCGCGGGCTCCTTTGAGGACGTCACCCCCGATCCGAACGCCGGCGAGACCCCCGATCCCTTCGGCGGCGCCACGCCGGAGCCCGGCGCGGAGATCACGCCCGAGCCCAGCGCGGAGGTCACGCCGGAGGTCACTGGCACGCCCGAGGTGGCCGCCACGCCCGAAGTGACCGATACGCCCGCGCCTTCGGTCGGGACGGTCGGCACGATCCACTTCGCCCTCTCCGGCGGGGAGGTCAGCGGCCAGGTGGAGCTCACCCCCGGCAAGCACGAGATCACCTGGGGCGCGGAGGGCGATGTGCAGAGCTACACCGTCTACCTCTACGACGGCTCCCAGAATGTCATCCAGAAGGCCGAGAACAGCCAAATGACCGGCTTCCCCCTGAACACGAGCGCCATGAATCCCGGCGAGACCTACGAGCTGCGCATCGGCGCGCTCCCGGTCAACGGCACCGAGAGCGACATCGTGTGGCAGTCCCTTCAGCTGACGCTGCCGGTGCCGGTCACGCCCGAGCCCACCGAGGCGCCGACGCCCGAGCCCAGCGTGGGCAAGCCGGCGATCAACCTGGGCAGCACCGCCTATCAGCTGGACGGCGTGCAGTACGTCTCCAGCGGCAGCGCCATCTTCAGCTGGATGGCCGACGGCCAGGTGGAGTCCTACACCGTAAACCTCACCTACGAAGCGGACGGCACCGACTACAGCCTGGGCACCACCACGGACACCAGCCGCACCGTCAACACCGCGCAGCTGAAGCCGGGCACCTACCTGTTGCGGGTGGGCGCGACGCCGGTGGGCGGCGGCGCGGAGAGCACGCAGTGGAGCGAGCTGCGCTTCGCCATCCCCGCGCCGGAGGCGACGCCGGAGCCCGTGCAGCAGACCACGCCCGAGCCCGTGCAGCAGACCGCCAGCGCGCCCGCCTTCCTGAACGAACAGAGCACGCCGGAGGAGATCCAGTCCGTGCAGATCCGGCTCTACGGCCACGGCCTGCTCGATCCCCAGGCGGAGGCCGGCGTTCTGGACCGCGCCACGCTGGAGGCCATCGCCGCCTTCCAGCAGCAGGTCAACGACGCGCTGGGCTACGGCCTGACCGTGATCAACCCGGACGTGGACACCGCCGTGGACGGCCAGACGCTCTCGCTGCTCTTCGACCCGAACCTGAACCTCTCCGGCCAGTGACGGCCGGCCAATCCCGGTGAATTCATCCGACGCGCCGCGAGCCGGCGCGCCGGATGCGCGCATATTTACCATTCATAAAGGAGGAGTTCCCCCATGCCGTTCTTCGAGACTTCCGTCCAGGAGATCAAGTACAAGGTGCTCAAGAAGATCGCCGAGCTCTGTTACGCTGACCGCCTGTCCGCGACCGCGACCCTCGGCATCCCCGAGGAAGTGATTCCCGAAGGCAAGCCCACCATGCGCTGCTGCATCTACAAGGAGCGCGCCATCATCAACCAGCGCGTGGCCGCGGCCATCGGCGGCGGCGGACACAGCCGCCGCGCCGTGCGCGTGCTGCCCATCGCCTGCGACGAGTGCCCCATCGACGGCATCCAGGTGACGCACTCCTGCCGCGGCTGCATCGCCCACTACTGCGCCAACACCTGCCCGAAGGGCGCGATCAGCATCGTCAACCTTCGCGCCCAGATTGACAAGACCAAGTGCGTGGAGTGCGGCCAGTGCCTGAACGCCTGCGCCTACTCCGCCATCGTGCGCGTGGTGCGGCCCTGCGTGGAGGCCTGCAAGACCAAGGCCATCGAGATCGATCCCGACACCCACAAGGCGCGCATCAACGAGGAGAAGTGCGTCTCCTGCGGCGCGTGCGTGCACAAGTGCCCCTTCGGCGCCATCACCGACGAGAGCTACCTGCCGGAGATCATCCGCCTGATCCGCGAATCCGACAACAACAAGAAGTACCACGTCTACGCCGTGATCGCCCCGTCCATCGCCACCCAGTATCCGAAGCTGAAGGTGGGCCAGCTGGTGACGGCGCTGACGAAGCTCGGCTTCTATTTCGTGGCCGAGGCCGCCGAGGGCGCGGACCTGACCGCCTGGGAGGAGTCCGAGGAGCTGGCCGAGCACGGCTTCCTGACCTCCAGCTGCTGCCCGGCGTTCGTGAGCTTCGTGCAGCAGGAGTTCCCGAACCTCAAGAACTACGTCTCCACCACGCTCTCCCCGATGGCCACCATCGCCCGCCGCCTGAAGGAGCGCGACCCCGAGGCCCACGTGGTATTCATCGGCCCCTGCATCGCCAAGAAGAGCGAGGCCATGAACACCCGCGCCGCCGAGTACGTGGACTACTCCATGACCTTTGAGGAGATGCAGGCCATGTTCGGCGCGAAGGATGTCGATCCCGCCGAGTGCGAGGAGGCAATACTCAAGAGCGTCTCCCCCCACGGCCGCGGCTTCGCCAAGTGCGGCGGCCTCGCCGAGGCGGTGCAGGCCGCGCTCGCGCAGCAGGGCGTCACCGAGGACAAGTTCAAGCTCGATCCCGCCCTGGGCGACGGCCTGGCCGAGTGCCGGAAGCTTCTGATGCTCACCAAGGCCGGAAAGCTCAAGCAGAACTTCATCGAGGGCATGGCCTGCCAGGGCGGCTGCGTGGGCGGCCCGGCGGCGCTGAGCCACAATCCCCGGGCGCTGGCGCAGCTCGAGCAGTACAAGAAGCAGGCCACCGGCACCATCCAGGGCACCGTGGTCGAGGGAACGGAGGCGTAAAGTCCGGCAGAGTTGTTGATTCTAAGTGAAATTGTTCCCCAGAGTTGTGCAAAATGCTATTGACAATTTTATAGCATAGTGATAAACTGGTTATGTTCGTTGTGCAGAGGTATCTGCGACGAGGAAAGGAGAACAATCTCATGAAGAAGTTTCTATCCCTGATTCTGACCCTGGCGCTGGTTCTGTCCCTGGCGGCCGTCGCCTCCGCCGAGGAGACCGGCTCCGTCTACTATCTCAACTTCAAGCCCGAGGCCGACCAGGCGTGGCAGGATCTGGCGAAGGTGTACACCGAGCAGACCGGCGTGGAGGTCAAGGTCGTGACCGCGGCGTCCGGCACCTACTCCGATACGCTCAACTCCCAGATGGGCAACGCCGATTCCGCGCCGACGATCTTCAACATCGGCAATGCCTCCGGCATCACCGACTGGGACGACTACGCGCTGGATCTGACCGACACCGCCGTGTTCGGCGAGCGCATCAATGACGACTACGTGCTCTGCAACGCCGAGGGCACGCCCAAGGCGCTGGGCTACTGCTACGAGTCCTTCGGCATCATCGTCAACACCGCGCTCTTGGAGCAGGCCGGCCACTCGCTGGACGAGATCACCAATTTCGACAGCCTGAAGGCCGTGGCGGACGACATCCACGCCCGCGCGGGCGAGCTGGGCTTCGACGCCTTCTCCGCCCCCGGCATGGACGGCTCCTCCTCCTGGCGCTACTCCGGCCATCTGGCCAACGTGCCGCTGTACTATGAGTACAAGGACAAGGGCCTGAACGTCGGCTCCCTGCCTGCGGAGATCGAGGGCACCTACCTGGATAACTTCCGCAAGATCTGGGATCTCTACATCACCGACACCGCCGCCGATCCCACCAGCCTGTCCACCGGCACCGGCGACCAATCCGAGGCCGAGTTCGGCGAGGGCAAGGCCGTGTTCTATCAGAACGGCGACTGGGAGTACGCCAACCTGACCGGCAACTTCGGCATGGATCCGGCGAATCTGGCGATGATCCCGATCTACTGCGGCGTCGACGGCGAGGAGAATGCCGGCCTGAACTCCGGCACGGAGAACTGCTGGGCCATCAACTCCCAGGCCGCCCCGGAGGACATTCAGGCGTCCGAGGACTTCCTGTACTGGGTCGTGACCTCCGAGGAGGGCACCAACATGCTGGCGGAGCAGTTCAGCGGCATCCCCTTCAAGAATGCCAAGCCCTCCATCAACGTGTTCGGCGCGGACGCCAGCGAGTACGCCGCCGCCGGCAAGTACACGCTGTTCTGGGCCTTCAACGACACGCCCAACGTCGATTCCTGGCGCGCGACCGTCGTGACCGCCCTGACCGCCTACTCCGCCGATCCCACCGACGGCAACTGGGACAAGGTTGTCGAGGCCTTCGTGGACGGCTGGGCCTACGAGTATAGCGTGGTCAACGGCTGATTTCGATGCCAATGGGGGCGGGCGGCATGCCCGTCCCCGCTTTGCTGAATCCGGCTGGTTTGGCTGATTCTGCCAATCCGGCCAACCCGACCGATTCGAAAAGCCAATGAGAAAGCGAGAGTGAGTCCTATGCAAAAGAAACGAAGAGTAGATTCTGCCCATGTGAGCAGCCAGTTAATTCGCAGGCCGATTCAGAAGTGCTTCGCGATCTTCCTGCTGCCCACGTTCATATGCTTCTGCATTGGCTTCCTCTGGCCTTTCATACAGGGCATCTACCTGTCCTTTTGCAATTTCAACATTCCGAAGGACGCCAAGTGGGTGGGCCTGAGCAACTACGCCAAGGCCTTCAAGGACGCCAGCTTCGTGCACGCGTTCTGGAACACCGCGGCCTTCGCGGTGATCTCCATCGTGCTGATCAACGTGCTGGCCTTCGCCATCGCCTACGCGCTGACGCAGAAGATGCGGGGCTCGAATATCTTCCGCACGGTGTTCTTCATGCCGAACCTGATCGGCGGCGTGGTGCTGGGCTACATCTGGTCGATGATCTTCGACGCCATCCTCAAGCGCTACGGCACCTACCTGACCGCCAATGCCACCTACGGCTTCTGGGGCCTGGTGATCCTGGTGGCCTGGCAGCAGATCGGCTACATGATGATTATCTACATTGCCGGCCTCCAGTCCATCTCCGACGAGATGATCGAGGCCGCGCGCATCGACGGCGCCAGCGGCAGCCAGGTGCTCTTCCGCGTGGTGATCCCGAACGTGATGCCGTCGATCACCATCTGCACCTTCCTGACGCTGACGAACTCCTTCAAGATGTTCGACCAGAACATGGCGCTCACCGGCGGCATGCCCTCGGTGATGATGAACGGCGCGAAGGTCAACATGACGGAGCTGCTGGCGCTGAACATCTACTCCACCTACAACATCAACAAGAACTGGCATGGCGTGGCCCAGGCAAAGGCGGTGCTGTTCTTCATCCTGGTGGCGGCGCTGGCCATCGGCCAGCTGGTCGCGACCCGCAGCAAGGAGGTGCAGCAGTGATGAAGGAGCGCTACTCGCTGGGCAGCAAATTGCTGACGGCCATATTCGCGATCATCTGCCTGGTTTGGGTGCTGCCGGTGCTGGCGGTGCTGGTCAACTCCTTCAAGACCAACGCCGCGGTCAACCAGAACGCCTTCGCGCTGCCAAACGCCGAGACCTTCACCGGCATCGCCAACTACGTCAAGGGCATGACCTTCGGCAACTACCCCTTCTGGAAGTCGGTGGGCTACAGCCTGTTCATCACGCTGGCTTCCACGGCGCTGATTCTGCTGTGCACGTCGATGGCGGCCTGGTACATCTCCCGCGTGGCCGATCTCGTGACGAAGATCGTCTACTACCTGTGCGTGTTCTCGATGGTGGTGCCGTTTCAAATGGTGATGTTCACGCTCACCGCCACGGCCAACAACCTGAAGCTCAACACCCCCTGGTCGATCCCCATCGTCTACCTGGGCTTTGGCGCGGGGCTGGCGGTGTTCATGTTCACGGGCTTCGTTCGCAGCATACCGCTGGAGATCGAGGAGGCGGCCGCCATCGACGGCAGCGGCCCGATACGCACCTTCTTCTGGGTGGTGCTGCCCATGCTCAAGCCGACGATGGTCTCCGTGGGCGTGCTGGAGATCATGTGGGTATGGAACGACTACCTGCTGCCCTACCTGGTGCTCGACCCCACCAAGTACAAGACCATACCGATCCACATCCAGTATCTGAAGGGAAGCTACGGCAGCGTCGATCTGGGCACCACGATGGCGCTGATCATGCTGAGCATCGTACCGGTGGTCATCTTCTACCTGACCTGCCAGAAGCACATCATCAAGGGCGTCGCCGCCGGAGCCGTGAAGGGCTGAGGTCGCATCGCCCCGAGGGCGTAAAAGGCCGCCCCGCGCGAGGAACCCTCGCGCGGGGCGGCCCTTCTTTCCCTATTCCCCGGCCAGCGCCCGGCCCTGCTCGGCCAGCGCTCCGGCGTCGAGGGCGGGCAGCGCGCACAGCCCTCCGCCCGGCGCATCCACGAGCAACTCGTTCGTCTCCGGCAGGTAGCACCACAGGTTCGGGATCGTCGCGAGCCGCGTCCAGCCGCCCATGTCAAGGCAGAACCCATGCCCGCCCACCGCCAGGTACAGCCGATTCCGCGCCGCTTCCACCCCGGCGCACACCTCGGTGTACGCCGTGGCCGCCGCGCCCGTCTCCAGCGCGCAGGCGCAGGCCCCGCGCTCCACGTCGTAGACGCGGACGCCGCCGTCGGCGCTCAGCAGCAAAAGCTCCGCGTCCGCGTTCAGGAAGCGCAGCTGCACCGCGTCGCGGCCGCTGATGCCCGCGTCAAACTCCCGCTCGATCTCCCCTGTCTCCAGGTTCCAGATTCGAATCCGCCCGTCGTCGCCCAGGCTCGCCAGCAGCGCCTGCTCCGCCCCCGCGCAGCAGACGTGCTCCAGCGCTGCGCTGTAAGGGTTTTCGATGCGCCGCCAGCTTCCGTCCCGCGTGGAGAACGCCGCGAAGCAGAGCCCGCCATCCGCGCCGTCCGCGTACTCCGCGACCACGCAGCCGCCGCCCGCCAGCCAGGTTCCCACCTCGCAGAAGTCCTCCGGCGAGAAGGGGCAGACCGACGACTCCTGGGGCTCGCCGTCGAGCCACCAGTCGACGCGCAGCGGGCGCTCCGGGAACACGTAGTAGACCGCCGCCGCGCTCACGATCGGCCCGCCCGCGGGGTCGCTCTGCGCCAGCGCGCGCACCGCCTCCCCCTCGGCGTCCGCCAGCTTCTCGACATCCCCCGTCTCCAGCGCGCGGCGAATCATCTCCCCGTCCGCGTCGGGATAGATCAGATACCTGCCGTCCGAGGTGACGCGGCACGTCCGCTCCGGCGAGACGGCGGCGTCCGTCTCCACCTCGAGCGCCACCGCGCGGCTCGCGGCGTCCAACAGCTTCAGCTTGCCCTGCCCCGCCAGGGCGATCCGGCCGCCCGCCAGGCTCGCGCCGTCGAGGTGGCCGCTCCACCCGGGCACGGCCTCGCCGCCGGAATCCACGGGGTCCAGCCGCGGCCGCAGGATGCGCACCTCGTCGGGGCGGGCCTCCGGCACCACGGCCACGAAGCCCGCGTCCGTCGGCTCCACAAATTCATCCCGCCCCAGCACGAGCTTGCTCCCGCCCGCCACCGCCTCCGGCGCGGCCAGGCAGCCGCCCTCCCCCGGCGCAGCCAGCTTCGCCGCGCCCAGCTGAAGCGCGCGCGACCAGAGCTGCGCGCCGTTCTCCAGCGCGACGCACGCGGCGCAGCTCCCGCCGTCAGTGAGGATCGCGAAGGTGTTGTCCCAGGCGTAGGCGTCGATGCGCAGCGCGCGCTCGCCCCAGGTGTCGCAGTCGCCCAGGTAGCCGCCCTCGGCGTCGAATACGTACAGGTGGCTGCCGAGCTGCACGACGCTCCGCATGGGGGTGTGGAGGAATCCCGCCCGCGCCTCCAAATCGAGGGGGAAGTCATACAGCTCCCGGGGCTGCTCCACCCAGTCCGCGCCCTCCCGGGAGAGCACCTCGCCGTCGGCCAGCCGCACGCGCTCCAGCAGTACGACCCCGCCCGCGTCGTTGCACGCAGCGACGGTTAGCACCTCTCCTGCCTCCTCCAGCGCCATGCCCAGCACGTGGGTGCGCGCGCTGTCCACGCCGGGATCGTCCCGGTAGAGCGCGCCCTCCTCATAGAAGTCCCGAACCGACCCGTCCGCCAGATCGACCTCGAAGAAGCGCAGCGCCGTGCGCCCGTCGCCGTCCGTGGCGTAGCCCCAGCCCACGAAGTGATCGCCGTCGGCGGTAAACGTGCCCAAAACCGTCCTGTCCCGGTAGCCGTTCGATTCGAAGCGCAGCTCCTCGCGATCCCAGCGAACCGCGCACCGCTCCCGGCCGTCCCCGGCGCTCAGGAAGCGCAGCACCCACTCGTCCGCCTGGGAATCCCAGTCGGCGACGGCCAGCGCGCTTTGATCCCCCGAGAGCGCCGCGAAGTCGCACATGCCGGAGTAATCGAGCCGGAAGTTCCAGAGCGCCGCGCCGTCCGCGGACAGGGCGCGAAGCTCGTCCCCGTACTTCGCCAGCACCGCGCCGCCGCTCAGTTCGTACAGCCGGGGCGCGTGGTTGAACGGGGAGCACGCCTCGCCCAGCCGGGGGCTCTCCCACAGCGCCGCGCCGCCGGAGGCGTCGAAGGCGCGCACCGTGCCCGCAGCGTCGATGGTGCACACCCGCTCGCCGGAGACCAGCATGCCCTCGATCTCCGTCGGCTGGCGCAGGATCGCCTCCACGCGAACCTCGCCCAGGCCGTAGGGGTTCAGCGCGTCGCAGAGCACCTGCTCCGCCAGCGCGTCGCTGGGCGCGCCC
>CANQGC010000053.1 GCA_947600345.1 uncultured Clostridia bacterium | reverse complement strand
GCAAGCCCGTATTCATGGCGCTGGGGCCGCACCAGCGGCACACCTTCGGCCTGATCCAGGCCGCGGGCGAGTTTACCGTGAGCGTGCCCACGAGGAATCCGCTGCGGGCGGAGCTGGCGTTCGCGGGGAGCAAGTCCGGCCGGGAGCTGGACAAGTTCGACGGCCACGGGCTGACGGCGGCTCCGGCGCAGATGGTGAAGGCGCCGATCGTTGCGGAGTGCGGGCTGCACTTTGAGTGCAGGACGATGCTGATCCAGGACATGACGCCCGACCGGATGGATCCGGCGCTGGTCAATGGGACATACAAGGCGGGGGACTATCACACGATGTTCTTTGGGGAGATTTTGCGCTGCTATACGACGGATTGAGGATGTTGCGAAGCGCCGCGTCAGCGGCGCTTTGGCGTGTCGTTGGGGTGTTTTGGGGAGCGCGGCGTTGCGTTTGCTGTTTTGAATTGGGAAGCGCAGCTTCCCAATTCAAAAGGCGCTTCGGGCGGCCCGCGGTTTGGGAGGCGATGGGGCGTTGGTTCGCATTGCCGGGGCTATGGATAGACACCGCGGGCCGCGGGGTGACGCCGGGCTCCGCCCGGACCCGCTGGGCTCCGCCCAGACCCTTCGGGCGCTGCCCGGACCCGCTTAAGGGACGCTGTCCCTTAAGAATCTCTGCCAAGGAACCTGAGGTTCCTTGGATTCTCCCTTCTGGGGGACGACGGGACTTTCTTCTAATTCGACACTTGGAGGGCGCGTTATGAATCTCGTGGAGGAGCTCTTCGGCCTGGCGCGGGACCGGATCTGCGCCGCGCATCCGTCGCTGGCGCTGGCGATGGATCGCCTGGTTCCCGTCGAGGATCCGGAGCTTGACATGCCCGCCACGGACGGCCGCCGTCTGCTCTGCCCGAGTACCTGGGCGCGGGAGGCGCTACAGGCGAACGACCGTCGCGAGGATCAGCTGCTATTGCACGCGCTGGCCCACTGCCTCTTGGGGCACGTGCTATCGCCGGAGCCGGAGGACGTTTCGCCAAGCCTCTGGCGGCTCGCCTGCGACCTGCGAGCCTGCCAGCTCGCCCAGGCGCTCGAGCCGTCGGCACTCTCCCGGGATGGGCGCTACCGGGAGCTACAGCGCCGCTTCGGCGAGGCCGGGGATCCGGTGGCCGCCGCCCGGGCGATGGCAGAGGACGCCTATATCCACGAGCGTATGGATGCGCTGGTCGCCCTGCTCTGCCCGGATTGCCACGATCTCTGGCTTTCCGCCCGGCGGGAGGAGCGCCAGCGGGTCGCGGGCGGCGGCGAGGGGTTGGGCGAGCTATGGCGGGGCTTTGCCCGGCGACTTCGCTCCGGCGGTGGGCGGCGCGGCATCGGCAGCGGCGCGGGCGCGGTGCGCCAGCGTATGGTCCTGGGCGAGGGCCAGCGCCAGAGCTTCGCGGCGTACCTGCGCCGGTACACCGCGCTGCGGGAGAATCCCCGGCCCGATCCGGACGGCTTCCGCTACGCGCCCTACCTCTACGGCCTGGAGAACCTCGGCGCGCCGCTGATCGAAGCGCCGGAGTCCCGGGAGGAGCGGGGCATCGCCTCGCTGGCCATCGCCATCGACACCTCCGGCTCCTGCGCCCGGGGGCTGACCCAGCGCTTCCTGGAGCTCACCCGGGACATACTCTTCGAGGAGAACCTCTTCCACCGGCGCTTTGCGCTGCACATCATTCAGTGCGACGCGGAGGTGCGCCGGGACGACGCCATATCCAGCCTGCGCGAGTTCGAGCGCTACATCGACGATCTGGTGGTGGTGGGCGGCGGCGGCACGGACTTCCGGCCCGCCCTCGCGCGGGTGGACGCGCTCGCGGCGTCGGGGGCGCTTCCCGGGCTTAAGGGCATGCTCTACTTCTCCGACGGCCGGGGCATCTTTCCCCCGGCGCCGCCGGAGTACGAGGTGACCTTCGTGCTGCTGCGGCACCGCTACGATGCCATCGACATACCGCCCTGGGTGCGGCGGCTGGTGATCGACGCGCCGCGGCCCGTGGGCGGCGAATACTACGAGTACTGAGGTGAATCTTGCATGAATATACAGCAGGCCATCGCGCAGCTGGAGTCCGCCGTGCGCGGCTACGCGGCCACGGATGCCGAGGGCATGCCGCTGATTCCGAGCGTCGCCCAGCGGCCCCTGTACCTGATCGGCCCGCCGGGCGTGGGCAAGACGGCCATCGTGGCCCAGGTCGCCGCGCGGCTGGGCGTGGCGCTGGTGAGCTACACGATGACGCACCACACCCGGCAGAGCGCGCTGGGCCTGCCGCGCATCGTGGAGCGGTTGTTCGACGGCGAAGCGCGCGCCTACACCGAGTACACCGTGCCCGAGCTGCTCTCCGGCATCCACCGGCGGATGGAGGAGACGGGGCTCAGGCGCGGCATACTGTTCCTGGACGAGATCAACAGCGTGTCCGAGACGCTGGAGCCCGCGCTGCTGGAGCTGTTGCAGCGCAAGCGCTTCGGCCAGTATCCGCTGCCGGAGGGCTGGGTGATCGTCTGCGCGGGCAACCCGGAGCGCTACAACCGCTCGGCGCGGGCGCTCGACCCGGTGGCGCTGGACCGGCTGCGGGTGATCCGCATCGAGCCCGAGCTGAACGCCTGGCTGGACTACGCCGCGGAGCGGGGCGTGGATGCGGGCATACGCGGCTATCTGCGGCTGCGGCCCGGCGACCTCTTCGCCCAGGACGGCGACGCCATCGTCAGCCCGCGAAGCTGGACGGACCTCTCCGACGCCATGCGGGCGATGCGGGCGCTGGGCGAGGAACCGGACCGCGCGCTGTTCGAGCAGTACCTGCAGTGCCCCGAGGTGGCCGAGGGCTTCGCGCTGCACTGGTCGATGTGCCGCGGCGTGTCCGAGCGCTTCCAGCTGGAGGACGTGCTGCGGGGCCGCGACGAGGCCGCCGAGCGCCACTTCGCCCAGTCGAGCTTCGACGAGGCCCTGTGCGCGGCGATGCTGCTGTCCTCCGCGCTCAACGAGCGCGCTTCCGCCGCCGATGAAGCCGCCGCGCGCGCCGAGCGGCTGGGCAGCTTCGTCTCCGGGGCGCTGCGCCAGGGCGGCGACGTCCTCGCCGCCTGCCGGGAGCAGATTGCGCGCAGGGAGCGCGCGCTGGAGGTTCGCCGGCGGGCCGGGGCGCTGGAGCCGCGGGAGGAGGCGCAGGAGCGCGCGCTACTGCGCGAATGCAAGCGAGCGACGGCCGCCGCCGCGGGCTCCGAGGATGCCGCGCGGTCGCTGCAGGATTGCCAGAGCGCCCGGAAGGAGCAGGCGCAGGCCCTCCTCCCCCGCCTCCGAACGGACTTCGAGTGCGCGCTGGAATTCGCTGCGCGCGCCTTCGCGAACGTCCACGCCCGCGCGATCTTCCTCTCCGAGCTGGAGCGCAACCCCGCGAGCCGCAAGCTGCTGCAATCCGAGCTCCCCGAGCCGCTGGAAGCGCTGCGCCAAACCACCGACCCCACCCGCCGCGCCGAGGCCCTGCGGAGGGCGATCTCAGACTAAAAGCGCCCCCCCCCTCTCCCCTCCAACCCCGCCAACAAACCTCCCTCCCAAAACGCAGAAATCCTGCCCATGATCTACGGGCAGGATTTCGTCGCATCGCACAAAGCCCCCATCCGAAACGCACCGCAGGACTTTGGCCCCATAATCTACGGGGCCAAAGTCCGTCGCCCCAGCGCGGCAGCAGATGGCCGCCGGCCCCGCCGGCCTAGCAGATGTTCAGGAGCATGGAGCGCTGGTCGTCCATTTCGATGCGAAGCAGGCCCTCCTTCTCCAAAGCCTTCATCACGTCGGAGAAGCGCTTGAAGCCGATCTGCTTCTCCTCGAAGCCGGGATACTGATCCACGATGATGCCCTTCAGGATCGACGGGTTCACGCGATCGAAGCCCTCGGCCTTCAGGCTCGCCAGCGCGGACCGGAACGCGGGCAGCCAGTTGCCCCTGTCCAGCTTCTCCTCCTCGTCGTCGTCGCCCTCCAGGCCGATCATCAGCGAGGACTCCTCCGTCCAGCTGGTCAGCTTGTCCGACTTGGACGAGATCAGCGCGATCAGCTTGCCGAAGGTCGGACAGCCGTAGCTGCGCTCGTTGAAGTCCGGCCGCAAGCGCGTCAGCGTGTCCTTCAGCTCGCTGGCGTACATCTCCTGCTGCTCCTGATCCTCGACGATGGTCTCCACCTGGTCGATCAGCGCATCGAGATCGGCGCCGCGTTCGCCGGAATCCTCCGCCTTGCGGCCGCCCTTCTTCTGGGGCTTCGGCTGCTGCTTGGCCGCCACCGTCTCCAGGAACACGAACTCGTTGCAGGCGTTGATGAATATGCCCGACGCCGCCTCCGAGCGCGAGATCCCCAGCACGAACTTGCCCATGCTCTTCAGCCGCCCCACCAGCGGCATGTAGTCGCTGTCGCCGGAGACGATGCAGAAGCTGTCGATCAGCGGGTTCGTGTAGGCCACCTCCATGGCGTCCACCACCAGCGTGATGTCCAGGTTGTTCTTCTGGTTCTTGCCGTAGCGCAGCGACGGCACCACCTGGAACGTGTTCGACAGCAGCACCGGCTTCAGGTCGGCGTAGTGGTCCGTGTAGCCGTAGACCTTGCCCATCAGTATGTCGCCGCGAATCTTGACCTTCTCAATGATGGAGCGGAGCATGCTCTCCTTGCCGCCCACGTTCTCCAGATCCACAAATACCGCGAAGTTTGACTTTCCCACAAGTATTTCTCCTTATCTCAAATTCTCAGGATTCAGACATTGCAACTCCTCCGGCACGAAGCGCCCGTCCCTGCGCACCAGCACGTCGTCGAACCAGATCTCGCCGCCGCCCATCTCCGGCGTCTGGATGCACACCAGATCCCAGTGCAGCGCGGAGCGGTTGCCGTTGAAGCAGTCGTCGTAGCTCATGCCCGGCGTGAAGTGGAACGAGCCCGCGATCTTCTCGTCGAAGAGCGCGTTCTTCATCGGCTTCGAGATGAACGGATTCACCCCCAGCGCGAACTCGCCCACGTAGCGCGCCCCCGCGTCCATGTCGAAGACCTTGTTGATGCGCACGGTGTCGTTCGCCACCGCCTTGACGATCCTACCCCGCTCGAACGTCAGCTCCACGCCCTCGTAGGTGAAGCCATCCTGGATCGACGGCGCGTTGTAGCGAATCACGCCCTCCACGCTGTCCCGCACCGGCGCGGTGTAGATCTCGCCGTCCGGGATGTTGCAGTCCCCGGCGCACTTGATCGCGGGCAGTCCCGCGATGGAGAAGCGCAGGTCCGTGCCGGGACCGACGATGTGTACCCGGTCCGTGCGCTCCATCAGCGCCTTCAGCGGATCCATCGCCGCGTCCATGCGCGCGTAGTCCATCGTGCAGACCTCGTAGAAAAAGTCCCGGAAGCCCTCCATGCTCATGCCCGCCGCCTGGGCCATCGCCGGGGTCGGATAGCGCAGCACGCACCAGCGCACGCCGCTCTTCTGGATCGCGTCGAAGATGGGATCGTCGTAGAGCCGGGCGAACAGCTCCATGCGCTCGGGGGGCACGTCCGCCAGCTCGGAATCGTTGCGGATCGCCGAGAAGCGGATCGTCGCCTGCATCCGGGACATCAGCATCGCGTCCGCCTCGCAGCGCAGCTTCAGCTGCTCCTCGGTGCAGCCCAGCGCCAGCTCTCGCTCGATCTCCGAATTGCCCAGCCAGACGAAGGGCGCGCCGCCCGTCGCGTAGACCTCCCGCACCAGCGCGCGCACCAGGTCCTCCCCGCCGTCGTTGGCCTCGATCAGCACGCGGTCCCCCGCGCCCACGCGCGTCGAATACCGCACCAGCACCCGCGCCAGCTTCTCCACCCTGGGATCCATCCGAACTTCACCTCATTTCCTATTATACCACAGAACCCGGGCAAATAGCAAACCCTTCCAGTTCCTGGGGGAATTGCGCGCCTGTGCAGCCAGGAATTGTATACCGGCCCGCCCCGGCGGCAATACTTTTGCCGTTGGAGGTGAAGAGATGAGCCTGAACAAAGTGGAGATCTGCGGCGTGGACACGTCCGCGCTGCCGGTGCTCTCCCACGAGACGATGCGCGAGCTGCTCGAGCGCGCCCACGCCGGGGACATGGAGGCCCGCCGCGAGCTGATCCAGGGCAACCTGCGGCTGGTGCTGAGCGTGCTGCAGCGCTTCCACAACCGGGGCGAGAACGTGGACGACCTGTTCCAGGTGGGCTGCATCGGCCTGATGAAGGGCGTGGACAACTTCGATCTGAACATGAACGTGCGGCTGAGCACCTACTGCGTGCCGATGATCATCGGCGAAATTCGCCGCTATCTGCGCGACAACAACCCCATCCGCGTATCCCGCTCGCTGCGCGACACCGCCTACAAGGCATTGAAGGCCCGGGACGCCCTGTCCGCGAGGAACAACAGCGACCCCACCGTGGCCGAGATCGCGAAGGAGATGGGCGCAAGCGAGGAGGACGTGGTATTCGCGCTGGAGGCCATCCAGGACCCGATCTCCTTCTCCGACCCGGTGTACCAGGACGGCAGCGACGCCATCTACGTGGCGGATCAGATTCGCGACACCCGGGTCAGCGAGGATGACTGGGTGCGCGATCTGTCCATCAAGAACGCCATCGACCATTTGCAGAAGCGCGAGCAGCGCATCATCCGCCAGCGCTTCTTCATGGGCAGAACCCAGATGGAGGTGGCCGAGGAGATCGGCATCTCCCAGGCGCAGGTCTCGCGCCTGGAGAAGGCCGCGCTCAAACAGATGCAGAAGTACATTTGAATGCTCAACAAGGCCCGAAGGGGCCGCACGCGGCGGAACCGCCTCCATCGACGCGGAACCGCCGCCGCTTTTTCATGATTTTGTACCGCGCGCCCGATTGTGGCGCCGCCGCTTTTCTGCTACGATGAATAAGGAGGAGAATATCCAAAATTTTCCGGGGAAATCCGCCGCCGGAGGCGCAACCAATCCCGAGAAATTTCGTCTAAGTTAGCATAAGGCATCGCGCATAAGGAGGTATTTACATGAAGAAGCTCACGGCGCTGCTCTTGATTCTGATCCTGACCGCGCTCTGCGCGCCGGCCCTCGCCGCCAACACGGACGGCCTGGGCGACAGCGTGGCGCGCAACGCGGAGCTCGCCGCCTTCCTGGACGGCAGCGGAAACATCTACGTCTCCGGCCTGGAGAAGCCGGTGAACGCCACCAAGGCGGAGAGCCTGGTATCCATCGATCCGTACCGCATACTGTTCTTCGCCCAGGCCGACGCCCTGGCGGGCGTGCCCCAGGGGCGGCTGATCGCGCTGACGCTGGACGGCTTCACCGAGTCGATCGTCACCGACGACGCCTACGCCGCCTGCCTGGACGCGGAGAGCGTCTACTACATCTCCCGCGCGGACCGCACCCACCTGGTGGAGTCCAGCCTGGACACCGGCACCAACGTGGTGGTGTTCACGGCCGCCGAGCCGCTGGATCGCATCTACGACAGCAGCATCGGCGTCGTCGCCACGCTGGTGGACGGCGCGGGCGCCTACATCAGCGATTCCCTCAGCGGCCAGTTCATCCCCTACGTGGGCGACGCCGCCCGGGAGCTCGCTCAGGGCGACGGCTACGAAGTCTACCTGACCGACGCCAACAACCTCTACGCCCGCAAGGACGGCGACCTGATGCCGGTGCAGATCGATTCCAACGTGCGTGCCTGGGCGATCCTCGGCCGCAACGTCTACTACCTCAACAGCGCCGACGGCCAGACCGCCCTGCGGCAGTACAACGTGGACGCCAATCTCTGGACCTTCCTGCTTACGCCCCCGGAGAACGCGGAGATGCAGCTCACCGCCAGCGAAAACGCGCTGTTCATGCTCTCCACGGACAACGTCATCTACAGCGTGGACGTCCCCGGGCGCAGGCTCCAGAATTACATCACGCTGCCCAGCCCCCAGAGCTACGCCCTGGGCGGCACCCGCAGCATCACCGGCTACCGCATCGAGGCGGTCAGCGGCCAGCTCAACGTATACGGCGAGGTGGAGGACACCAGCGTCCAGCCCACGTTTACGTTCGTGGACTTCAGCGCCGCGCCCCAGCAGGAGGGGTCCGGCACCGTGCTGCTGAGCGCCTACTCCATCGACGCCGAGAGCACGGTCTGGGATCTGCTCCAGCCCGCGCCCCAGTACTCCACGCTGCGCAGGGGCAGCCGCGGCGAAGCGGTCTCGCTGATTCAGCAGCCGCTGTCTGACGCGGGTTACTACAGCTACTACATCGACGGCATCTTCGGCTGGCGCACCGAGCGCGCCGTGGAGCTGTTGCAGGACGCGCTGGATTTGCCGGTGAACGGCGTGGCGGACGCGGAGCTGCAGAAGCGCATCCTCTCGGGCAACTTCCCCAGCTACGATCCCTATCGCAGGCTGCGCTTCGGCGACCGGGGAATGCGCGTGACGGAGATGCAGCAGCGGCTGCGCGATCTGGGCTACCTGGCCGACGACGCCGACAGCGTGTTCGGCGAGCGCACCCAGCTGGCCGTGGAGCTGTTCCAGCGCGAGAACGGCCTCGGCGTGGATGGCATCGCCGGTCCGGAGACGCTGCGCAGGCTCTTCTCCTCCAGCGCGCGGACCTGCTCCAGCTACATCGAGCTGCGCCGGGGCGACAGCGGCTACCGCGTGCGCGAGCTCAACCGCCGCCTAAAGGAGCTCTACTATCTGGAGGGCAGCGCGGGCAGCACCTTCAACTCCAGCACCACCGAGGCGCTCAAGCTGTTCCAGGCGGAGATCGGCATGCGGCAGAACGGCATCGCCACCGAGCTCGTGCAGCAGCGGCTCTTCTCCCGCAGCGCCCCCGAGTACAGCGGCTACATCACCCTGCGCCGCGGCGACGAGAACAGCCGCGTGAAGGAGATGCAGCGCCGCCTGCAGGATCTGGGCTACTACGACGGCAAGCTGGACGGCTACTTCGGCAAGGGCACCTACCAGGCCGTGCGCGCCTTCCAGCGCCAGGCGGGCCTGAGGGTCAACGGCGTGGCCGACGCCAAGACGCTCAAGCGCCTGTTCGCCAGCGACGCGCCCGAATATCAACCGCCGTCGATCCTCACCACCCCCGAGATCGACTTCTACGGCGACAGCTTCGATATGAACGAAAAGGGCGTCTACCTGGTGCCCGAGGATACCGAATCGCTCACCTTCTTCTGGACCGCCCAGGGCGTGGCCAACTACGACATCACCCTCAGCGGCAACGATGAGCTCATCACGTCGATGAACGGCACCACGGACGAGATGGTCGGCGTCTCCACCGCCCGCCTGCTCAAGGATGTCGTCTATACCTTCACCGTCGTGGCGCATCCCGAGGATACCGTCAACAACAAGGACGCCAGCGCCAGCCTGCGCTTCATGATCGTCACCGAGCCCTCCGTGGTGGAGAGCGTAACCATCAGCCCGTCCGAGAACACCTACACCCGCGAGGATGGCGTGTACATCATCCCCGGCGACACCATCCGCTTCCGCTGGGTCGCCTACGGCGACGCCGGCAACTACAGCTACACCGTCTACGGCGACGACGATCCCGAGAACCCCATCGACCGGGATGAGGGCGCGGGGCTCACGGAGTTCAGCATCGCGGCCAGCGAGCTCGACCCCGACGTCACCTATACGCTGACCGTGTTCGCCTACCCCAAGAACGGCACGCTGGACGACGCGGTCTCCGACAGCGTCGAGTTCCGCAAGGCCGTGGAGCCCATGCCGACCATCGACCCGGCCGAACAGGAGCCCAGCCTCCCCGACGCGCAGACCGAGGACGGCCCCCAGATCGACGCGGAGCCCGGCATCGAGGGCGAGCAGACCGGCGATGAAGGCGAAACCGGCGATGATCAGACGCCAACCGGGGAAGAGCAGACCGGCGGCGAGGGCGAGCCGCAGGCCGAGGGCGAATCCGGCCAGGACGAGTTCCAGGCCAATGAATTCGGCGTCGCGCTGGCGCAGCCCGAGCTTCAGGTCAACCCCGCTGCGGGCGAAGTTACCCTGGAGTTCACCCATCCTGACGGCAGCGTGAGTTCCGAAAACATCGTGCAGCTCGGCGAGGGCAACGTGGAGCTGAGCTGGGCCACCGAGGGCGACGTGGCGGGCTATCAGGTCAACATCGTCGATTCCGAGGGCAACGTGATGGCCGACAACCGCCTCTCGAACCCCGGCGCCCGGATCAACGCCGAAAACCTCATTCCCGGGGAGATCTACACGCTGACGGCCACCGCGTTCTTCAACAGCGGCGAAACCACCAGCTCGACCCTCTACTTCATGAAGCCCGGCGAGGAGGCCCCCGCGGAGGAGCCCTCGGATGTGCCCGCGGAGGAACCCGAGTACGAGGAGCCCAGCGTCGAGGAGCCCAATGTCGAGGAACCCGGCATCGAGGAGCCCAGCGTCGAGGAGCCCAGCGTCGAGGAGCCCGAGTATGACGAGCCCACGCAGGCGCCCGAACCGCTCGGAACGCCGTCGCTGCAGGTGATTCCCAACAGCGGCGAGATCGAGACGGAGGTCGCGCATCCCGACGGCGACGTGTCCATCGAGCGCGTAATCACCGTCGGCGATGGAAGCATCGAGCTGAGCTGGGCCACCGAGGGCGACGTGGCGGGCTACCAGGTGACCATCACCGACTCCCGGGGCAACGTGATGGTCGACAACCGCCTGACGAACGCCAGCGCCACCATCGACTCCCAGAAGCTGACCCCCGGCGAGGTCTACACGCTGACGGCCTTCGCCTACTCCAACAGCGGCGAGGAATCCGCTTCCTCACTCTACTTCATGCGCCCGGCCCCCGAGGTCGAAGAGGTTGAAGCCGAGGAAACCTACGCGGAGGAGCCCCAGTATGAGGAGCCTTCCTACGACGAACCCGAGTATGATGAACCCGAGTATGACGAGCCCGAGCCCGAGGAGTACGAGGAACCCGCCGAGGAGCCCGAGTACGACGAGCCTGAGGAGTACGAGGAGCTCGCTGAGGAGCCCGAGTATGAGGAGCCTGCCGAGGAACCCGCTGAGGAGCCCGCGGGCGGCGCGGGCATCGCGGGACCCGTCGACGCGGGATCCGATCCGAACGCCATCGCGGCGATCCAGAGTCGCCTGAGCGATTGGGGCTGGCTCGCGCCGGGCAGCTACGCCACCGGCGAGCTGGACGAAGCCACGGTGCAGGCGGTGATGGACTTCCAGAGCTACTGCGCCGACTCCGGCCTGAACCTGATCCCGATCGACCCCGGCGCTCCGGTCATCGACTCCGACACGCTGCGCCTGCTGTTCAACCAGGACGGCAACAGCATCCTGAGGCCCTGACGCACAGGAACAAACCCGCGGCCGGCGCGAAAGCGCCGGCCGCATTCCTTTATGGATCTACGCAAGGCGAGGACACTTCCGGGATCTCGGGCGGCACCCCTTGCGCACCCTCCCCCGCCGCTCCTGTCCCCGCGCGAACCGGAGGCTTTGGGGAAAGCGAAGGCGCTGGATTTGAACATCCAGCGCCTTCCTTCCCCGCAAAGCCGGGAATCAGCGAAGCATTGCCGCCCTTCGGCGAGGGAGGCTTATTCCATTCCGAACTTCACCCGCAGGAAGCTCAGGGCGCCCTCGTTGACGTACTTGCCGAGGTTGCCGTGTCCGGCGGTGGAATTGATGCACAGGTTCGCCTCGAGGCCCGCCTGAATGTAGAGCTGCTGCAGCCGGGTAGCCTGCGCCACGGCGACGCGCGGAGCCTTGCCGCCCTGGCCCATGAACAGCGGGGCGTCGTCGGTGGTGACGAAGTAGATCGGGCTCGCCATCTTCACCAGCTCCAGGACATCCTTGTACTCGGTGTCCGGATTGTTCTGCTCGGCGCGGAGCACGCCCATGCCCTGGCCCTCGGCGTTGAAGCCCACCAGCTGGGAGCGCGCGGAGTCATACGCGTCCACCTGATAATAGGCCTCTTCGGCGTTGATGTTGTACGGCGTATCGTAGAGGTCGCTGCTCAGATTGATGATGTCGGACATGCCGAAGAAGTCCACGCAGGCGATCACGCGGCTGGAGTAATCCAGGTTTCCGCCCGTATCGCCTTCGAGCTCCGCCACATCGCCGGTGGTGGCCAGCAGCAGCGCCAGGTGCGCGCCCGCGGACGTGCCCGCGCAGGCGACGCGATCCGCGTCCAGTCCGTACTCCTCAGCGTGCGCCTTGATCCAGCGGACCGCGCCCTTGCAGTCCTGAATCTGCGCCGGATAGGGCATCTCCTGGCTCAGGCGGTAGTCGATCGTGATCACGGTCACGCCCTCGTCCACCAGCGTCAGCATGTTGCTGAACTCCTCGTTCGTCCAAGCGGCGGTGCGCTCCTCGTTCATCGCGTAGGAGCCCTCCCACCACGCGCCGCCGTGAATAAACACGACGACCGGGGAGTTCTCGACTTCCTCCGCCTGATAGATGTTGAGCATCAGGTCGCGCTCCTCGCCGGAGGAGGTCGGCACGGTCGCCCAGACGACGTCCTCGTACTTCGGCGTCACGTTCATCTCCTCGTCGGTCCAGACCCAGTTCTCGTCGTACCCGGCAAGCGCGCTGATCCCCGAGAACATCGTCGCCAGAACCACCAGTACCAGACATGCCGCAAATCGTCTCTTCATTTCATATTCTCCTTTCCATCAACGAATTTGCAGCTTCATTTTAACAAACGTCCGGGAATAGATCAATGGTGCAATTTTTAGATTTACGGCGATTGGCTTAAGTTACTCCCCTCGCGGTCAGGCGTGCAGCCTGCGATAGAGCGCCGGCTTCATTCCATAGGCCATCTCGAACTTCCGGCTGAAGTACCGGGCGTCCCTGTAGCCCACCCGCGCGCTGATCGCCGCGATCGTCTCATTGGTGTTGCAAATCATCTCCCTGGCCTCGCGCATGCGCACCATCTCCAGATAGGCGCTGAAATTCACGTGCATCTCCTTCTTGAACAGCACGCTGAGATACACGGGGTTCAGGCCGACGACGCGCGCGACATCGTTGAGCACGATCTTCTCCCCGTAGTGGGCGCTGATGTACTTCTGCGCCTGCCGGACCGGCTTGGAGGCCTTGCGCTGCGCGCATTCCCTTCCCTGCCGGGCGCACGCCCCGCTCCCCTGCCGGGGCGTCCACTGGGTCAGCCGCCGCAGCAGCGCCGCCGCGGCCTCGCGGCAGCCCCGGCAGTCGAGCGCCTCCTCCTCGCTCCAGCGGATGTCCTCCCGCAGTATGCGGCAGCCGCTGGCGATGATCTCTTCCATGCTCCTGTACCGCTGCCTGACCCGGAACTCGCAGCTGGCGGTCTGAAGCGCCCGGTTCAACTCCTTCGCGCTGAGCGGCTTGAGGAGGTAAGCGGAAACGCCGCATTCCAGCGCCCGATGCACCGTTTCAAACTCCCGGCTTTCGCCGAAGAGCACAAACCGCTCGTCCGCATCGACCGCCCTCGCCGCGCGGACGAGCTCCAGCACATCCATACCGGGCCACTCGATGTCCGCCAGCACGATGCCGGGGCCGGCGTGCAGCGCAAGCTGGATCGCCTCCTCCGCTCCGGCGGCCTCCATGCGCTGTAGATTCAGCTCCTCCCAGCGAATCAGCTCTCGAATCGCTTCCTCCTCGGTTCCGCCCGCGCCGTCCAGGATCAGAACGCGCAGCGCCTTCATTCCTTCGTTCATCAGAGGCCTCCGTCGCACAGCCGCAAAGCAATGACGCTGTCCAGTCGTAAAGATTCCATCAAAGCATGGCCGGTTGTCCGCGCCACATATGGTATCATATTTGCATACCTTGGCAAGTATGTGGCTTAAGCTTTCCCTTTTCATTAAGGCAACACCGCACAGATAAGGTGGTCGGCAGGCGAATGAATTTTCCGTCAGATGCAATTGCAAATTTCGAAGGCTTACTGGAGGTAAG
>CANQGC010000052.1 GCA_947600345.1 uncultured Clostridia bacterium | reverse complement strand
CCCCTCTCATTTAGGATTTACTTCATTATACACGAATTCCCGGCAATGCGCAAGAAGAAAATGCGGGCTGCCTCCGCGGTCAATTGTCTCCGTAGTGGCTCCACATGCGCAGCACGCGCACGATGCGCCGCTCCTCGTCCACCGCGTAGACGAGCCGGTGCTGAATGTTGATCCGCCGGGAGTACAGCCCCTTCAGATCCCCGCCGAGCTTTTCACAGGGCGGCGGAGTCCGAAATGGATCCTCCTCCAGCAGCAGCGCAAGTTCGTGCGCCCTGTCCGCCAGCTTCGCCCGCTTCAAAAGCTCCAGGTCTCGCAGCGCGTTTCGATGGAACTCGACGCGCCACTTCACTCCCATTTCACGTCCTCCATCGGCGTGAATTCGCTGTCCGGCGCGTCCTTCGCCTCCAAGATACTCTCGACGAGGCCGGGAACGGAGTGCAGGTACATCGTCTCCTGCATCGCCCGCCAATCCTCCTCGCTGACCAGCACGGCGTTGCCCGTCTTGGTCGTGATGTTCACCGGCTCGCTGTAGCGGATCGCCTGATCCACGTAGGCATAGATGTTGCGCCGGAAATTCGTAATGCTGGTATTGGTCACGCGAATCCCTCCCGCCATCATTATAGCGTACGTGATCGCGTATGTCAAGGCGGGCAAGCCTTCACAGATTTGATTCAAAGGACAAAGCGAAGCCCCGAAATCCAATGACTTCGGGGCCTGGCGTGCCATGCGCGACTCGAACGCGCGGCCTTCAGAGTCGGAGTCTGACACTCTATCCAACTGAGCTAATGGCACACGAACAATGGTATTATACCCCAAAATGCTTCCGCTGGCAAGGGGGAAATGGAAAGAATCCTTTATTTTTTCGCTTCCGGGCCCCTTGCCAGCTTCGCATCCTGCTCCCGGGCCAGCGCCATGATCTCCGGGTAGCGGGACAGAATTCGCCGGTAGTTCTCCCGTTCGTGGGGAATGCGGCAGCGCGTGCAGTCCTTGTTTCCCCGCTCGTTGTAGCGGAAGTTGCCGCCGCAGCGCCTGCCCAGGGCGTAGAGCGGGCAGTAGCAGAACAGACAGTTGAAGTTCTCGGGATCGTCCGTCTCGTGGCAGGGAAAGTACTCGCAATCCCGGTTCTGGAAGAAGGAGCTGTCGTAGGCCATATCGCGCCTCCCGTGGTGTTTCTGCCCCCACTTTAGCACAGCCCGCCGCAAATTGCAACTTGTTTTTTTGCGCGAGCTGCGCTATAATGAATCGACTTGGAAGGAGGTGCCGCGCATGTACGACGAACTCAGCGAGGTGGACATCCGCAAGATGCAGGAGGAGATCGACTACCGCATGAAGGAGGTTCGCCCGAAGCTGGTGAAGGATCTGCAGACCGCCCGCGCCTTCGGCGATCTGAGCGAGAATTACGAGTACAAGGCCGCCAAGCAGGAGCTTCGCCGCTGCGACAGCCGCCTGCGCTACCTGCGGCGAATGATCAACACCGCCAGGGTCGTCTCGACGAAGTCCATCGAGGGCGTGGTGGAGCTGTTCGACAGGGTTGAGCTCTACTACGAGGACGACGATGAGACCGAGACCATCCAGCTGATGACCACGCTGCGGCAGGATGCCCTCAACGGCGTCATCAGCAAGGAGTCGCCGCTGGGCAAGGCCATCCTCGGCCACCGGGTGGGCGACCGGGTGGAGGTCCGCGTCAGCGACGACGTACGCTACTTCGTCGTCATCCGCTCCATCGTCAAGGGCAGCGACGACGACAGCCTGCCCATATCGAGCTTCTGACGAAGGCGAAAGTCCCGGATATCCACAGCGGATGTCCGGGACTTTTCATGGGGCGGTTGAATTGCGCTACGCCTCTATATCCTCCCCCAGATCCCCGATGGAGATGTTGACGCCGTTGACCTCGACGCCCTCGTCAGCGCGGATCAGTATGTAGCGGGAGCCGTCGATGGTGCGGGTCTGGATCAGGTCCGCGCGCTCGGGATTGACCTTGACGACCACGTCCGGCGTGCGCAGCTCGAAGCGCTTCACGTCGATGATGTTCTGGGCGCAGAGGTCCGCCGGGCCGAACTCTTCGTCGTAGCGCTCCTCGAAGGCGGTGCGCCGCTCCTCTGAGACGCCGCAATCCCTGAGCATCGCGCTGACCTCGCGCTTGGTGACGACCGGCGGCTCGGCCTTTCGGTCCGCCTTGCCCTCCTCCACGCGGGCGGAGAGCTGCTCGTGCACGGTCTGCACCACCTCCAGGTCGCACTCCTCCTCCAGCGCGTCGGACAGCAGCGCCTCGAAGGTCTCCTTCTGGGCTGCGGCGGGCATGGGCGCGGGGCTGCCGAACACGGCGTCCATGAATTCCGCGTGGTCGTCGGAGGCGTCCTTCGTGTAGCTCAGCGCGGCGTAGATGTTCGCGCCGCCATCCTCGAAGGCCGGAAACAGGAAGCCCAGCTCCGGCGCGGAGACAATCCAGTCCAACTCGCGGTTGTGGAATGCCCGGTCCTCGGTGCAGTAGGACAGCGCCGGGCTGGTCTGCTTCACCGGGCAGACGGCGCAGATGATGTGGGAGAACACTTCCTCGGATCGCGCGTCATCCTCCTTGCGCTCGTCCCTGGGGCGCCAGGCCACATCGTGGTTGTCGTGCAGGAGCAGAATCAGGTAGTTGCCCTCGAACTTCATCGCGTCGATCACTTTGCGGAAGAACCTCTCCACGGCCTGGTCGACCTTCAGCCCCGTGTCCTTCAGCGCGGTCAGCAGCCGGTGCTCCTCGCCCTCGGCCACCTGGTCGGGCCGGAAGGGAATCTCCACCAGGTTGCGGCCCAAGTTGCCGGAGAGCACCTTCCGGAACAGAGCCAGATACTTCTCCGCCTCCTCCTCGGGCAGCGTCAGCGGCGACTGCGCGAACATGGAGATGACCTCTCCCCGCTCGTCCACGTAGCAGCCGCAGATGCGGTCCGCGCTCGTCTTGTCCGGGTTCAACCCCCTGCGAATCTCAGCGATATCCACTCGGTTCATACTTCACCTCATGCGATGATTTCTTGCAAATTGCAATCCATTATACCGAAAAACCGCCGGTTTGTAAAGCGACAAAAAAGTGACGGCCGTCAAATCCGGCAAGCACAGCCATCTCCCCCAACCTAAAAACGAAGGAACGTAAGAAATCCGGGCCTCGGATCTATGGGCCCGGATTTCGTGCTCCGAACTAAGGAAACTACAGGAACATAACAAAGGACTTCTGGCGGTCGAATCTATGCCGCCAGAAGTCCGTCGCTTAAACCCCGAAGGGAAGTGGCTGCAGGCCCTGCCTGCTTAGACTTCAGGCATCGAGCTGTCGTTCTCGGTCTTGACGTTCTCCACCGAGCGGATGGCCCAGCGGGCGACGACGACGGTATTCTCCAGAGAGCCGATGCTCAGGGTCACGGTGTCATCCTTCAGCGCGGTGATCGTGCCGTAGAAGCCACCGATGGTGCAGATGCGGTCGCCGGTCTTCAGCGCGGCGAGCATGTCCTTGACGGCCTTGTCCTTCTTGCGCTGCGGACGAATCAGCAGGAAGTAGAACACGGCGATCATCACGACGATCATGAGCAGCGAAGAAACCATTCCTCCTGCGGCGGTTGCGGTGGGCGTCGCGGCTGCTGCCTCGGCGAGGGCACTCGTATTGAACAAACTCATGCGATTACTCTCCTTCTTCTCTGTGTACTTTCTCCATTATACCCAAAAACTGTCAGCATTACAACGCAGTATTGGACAAATCCCGGATACGTCCGCTAAATTTAACATCCAGGCGTTTCCTGGCGTCACCAATTTCCTCTGCCGTGGCGGGCGTAGAACTCGTTCGCCCAGTCCAGCAGGCAGTCGTTCTCGATGGCGGCGCGAATCTCGTCCATCATGTGGGTCAGGAACCAGATATTGTGGATGCTGTTGAGCCGCAGCGCCAGAATCTCCCCCGCCTTGAACAGGTGGCGGATGTAAGCTCGGGTGAAGTTTTTGCAGGCGTAGCAGTCGCAGTCCGCGTCCAGGGGCGAGAAGTCCTCGGCGTATTTGGCGTTGCGCACCACCAAGCGCCCGTCGTGGGTGAAGACCGTGCCGTTTCTGGCCACGCGGGTGGCCAGCACGCAGTCGAACATGTCGATGCCCCGCAGCACACCCTCGATCAGGCAGTCCGGCGAGCCCACGCCCATCAGGTAGCGCGGCTTGCCCTCCGGCATGAAGGGCATCATCTTCTCCAGCATCTCGTACATGACCTCCTTCGGCTCGCCCACGCTGAGCCCGCCGATGCCGAAGCCGGGCAGGTCGAGCTTCGCCATCTCCTTCGCGCACTCGATGCGCAGGTCGGAGTAGAACGCGCCCTGGACGATGCCAAACAGCGCCTGATCCGGGCGCGACTTCGCCTTCATGCAGCGCTCCAGCCAGCGCAGCGTGCGGTACATGGCGTCCCTGGCGCGGGTGTAGTCGCAGGGGTAGGGCGAGCACTCATCGAACTGCATGGCGATGTCCGAGCCCAGCGCCTCCTGAATGCCAATCGAAATCTCGGGAGAGATGAACTGCTTGCTGCCGTCCAGGTGGGAGCGGAACTCCACGCCCGCGTCGGTGAGCTTGCGCAGATCCGCCAGCGAGAACACCTGGAAGCCGCCGCTGTCGGTGAGGATCGGCCGATCCCAGTGCATGAACTCGTGCAGCCCGCCGGCCTTGCGCACCAGCTCCTCGCCGGGGCGCAGGTGCAGGTGGTAGGTGTTCGACAGTATGATCTGCGCGCCGCAGTCCTTGAGCTCGTCCGGCGACATGGTCTTGACGCTGGCCTGGGTGCCCACGGGCATGTAGATGGGCGTCTCGATCACGCCGTGCGGCGTGTGCAGCCTGCCCCGGCGCGCGCCGGTCTGCTTGCAGACGTGCAGAAGCTCGAATTCAAAGGGCTTTGCCATGGATGTATCTTCCTCCTGTATCCCGGGGAAATTTTCCGAAAAAAGCGGCGACCTGCCTGTGCGGGTCGCCGAGATTCACTTGTACGATGCTACGCCCTGCGGCGCTTGCCCAGCGTCAGCGCCATCGCGGCCGCAGCCAGCGCGAAGGCGCCCATTGCCACGCCCACCGGCAGGGAATCGTCGCCCGCCTTGGGAATCGCATCCTCGATCACGCGGACGCGAATCTCCATGCTGACGGCCAGCGCGCCCGCCGCGTCGAAGGCATCCATGCGATAGGTGCCACTGTCCTCAAGCTTGGCGTTGGCGATGTTGTAGACGCGCTGCTCGGCGCCGGGGATGGCCACGTCGTTGAAGAACCACTGATAGCTAGTGGGCTCCACGCCCTCGATGCCGACCTCCAGCGAGAGATCCTCACCCACGTTCACGATGGCGCTCTGCGTCAGCCGCGACACGCGCATCACGAGGCTGGTGGAGATACTCTCCGCCATCGCGGAGCAGGAGGCGGTCGCCACCAGCACAGCGATCAGAATCGCGATCCATTTCCTGAGTCTGTTCACGGAGCAAGCCTCCCAGCAGCCAAATTTCAGTCCTCTATATTGTAGCCGAAGCTTCGACACAATTCAACATTTTGCGAGCATCCCGTCACGAATCGTTGGACTTCTGTAACAACTGTCCGCATCTTGAAACGATATTCTCAAATTTGCGCCTCAATTCAAACAAACTGCCGCCAAATACGGTCCAGGGGGCCACTTTACACCCCGGCCGCGCGATGCTATAATGGGGACAACGTCGAATTCTTTTTGCGCTATGCGATCCGGGAGGTTATATGGGCGGAATACTGCTGCTGTGCGGCTATTTGATCTGCGGCGTCGCCATTGCGGACGCCGCGCTCGCGAGGAAGTGCGGCCTCGTGCGGCTGTGGTTCGGGCTGTGCCTGGGGCTGATGCTGATGATGTGGCTCCCGGCCCTCTTCGCCTTCGCCATCGGTTTCACGCGCAGGGCGAACCTGCTGGGCCTCGCCTGCGCCGCCGTCGCCGCGCTCGCGCTGTTCCTGTGCGGGAGAAGGCGTCCGCGCGCCTACGTTCCTTTCTGCGGCGAGCTCCCGCCATACTTCGTCGCCGCGCTGGTGATCCCGCTGCTGATCCTCTCGGCGTACCTGCAGTACACGCACACGCTGCGCAACGTGGGCGGCGCGCTGCACGTGGGCCAGTCCACCTACGGCGACCTCTGCCTGCACCTGGGCATCGCCACCAGCCTGCGCAACGCCAGCTTCCCGCCCGACTACTCCATTCTGCCCGGCGCGCTGCTGGGCTATCCCTTCCTGGCGGACAGCATGGTCACCTCGATGCTGCTCTTCGGCGGCGACCTGGCGCTGTCCTTCGCGCTGACCGGCACGCTGATGATGGCCCTGGTCTACGTGGGCTTCCTGCTCTTCGCCTGGGCGCTCACCGGCAGAAAGTCCGCGACGGCGCTGGCCTTCGCGCTGATGTTCATCAACGGCGGCCTGGGCTTCCTCTACACCTTCGACGGCGCGTTCAAGGACCCGACGATGCTGCGCAACGTGTTCACCGGCTTCTACCAGACGCCCACGAACATGCCGGAGCTGAACCTGCGCTGGGTGAACGTGATCGCCGACATGATGATCCCCCAGCGCACGCTGCTGACCGGCTGGATGGCGCTGCTGCCGGCGCTGTACCTGCTGATCGACGCCGCGCGCGCGCGCTCCCTGCCCCGCTTCCTGGCGCTGGGCATATGGGCGGGCTTCATGCCGATGGTGCACACCCACTCCTTCTTCGCGCTGGGGCTGCTGAGCGCCGGGGTGATGCTCCACCAGCTCATCAGCGCGCCCCGGGAGGAGCTGCGCCGCGCGCTCGCCTGCTACCTGACCTACGGCGCCGTCGCCGTCGCCATCGCCCTTCCCCAGCTGCTGACCTGGACCTTCCCCCAGACCGTGGGCGGCGGGAGCCTGGCCTTCCGCTTCAACTGGGTCAACAACCAGGGCAACGGCCGCCTGATCGACGGCTACTTCTGGTTCTGGATCAAGAACGTGGGCCTGGTGTACATCGTCATGATCCCCGCCGCGCTCTCCACGAAGCGGGGCAGCCTGCTGCGCTCGCTGTCCATCGGCGCGCTGGTGATCTACGGCGTGGCGGAGCTGATTCAGTTCCAGCCCAACGAGTACGACAACAACAAGCTCTTCTACGTGGCCTACATGGTGATGCTGCCCATCGCGGCGCTGTACCTGACCCAGCTCTGGCAGAAGCTCCGGGGCGTGCGCGGCCGGGCGCTGTTCGCCGCGCTGTTCATCGCCGCCTCCACCGTCTCCGGCGCGCTCTCCCTCGCGCGGGAGGCGGTATCCGACTACCAGCTCTTCAGCGCAGAGGAGGTGGAGGCCGCGAAGTTCATCGACGAAAACCTGCCCGAGGACGCGGTGTTCCTGACCGGCGACCAGCACAACAACGCCGTCGCCGCGCTCGCCGGGCGGGACATCATCTGCGGCACCGGAAGCTACCTCTACTTCCACGGCATCGACTATTCCGCACAGCTCGATGCGGAGGCGCAGATGCTGGCCAATCCCGCCGGGAGCGCGGAGCTCTTCGAGCGCTACGGCGTGGACTACGCCTACATCTCCGACCAGGAGCGCTACAGCTTCGCCGCCGACGAGGATTGGTTCCGGGAAAACTGCGCCCAGGTGTTCGAATCGGGCAGCGTGCGCATCTACGCGCTGGGCGGCTTGGAATCCGCCCCCGCCGCGTCCCTGGAATGAAAAGGATATGTAATAAGTCCATAAACTTTGGAAAGGCGCTTGTGTTTGGAGAGAATTTGCGTTAAAATAAAGGTTGGATTCAGATATATATGGCCGACTTTCCGGCCCTTATGGATATTCCGGAGGAACTACAAATGCCGATGAGAACTGCCAGGGTCGTGTCCTTGTGCCTGCTGTGCGCCGCGAGCGTGGCGCTCGGCGGCTGCGATGCGCGCATCGATGAGGGCGTGCTCACCGCCCAGGCCGACTACAGCATCGATATCGCCCTGCCTTATGCCACCGTCACGCCCGAGCCCATGGCCGAGGAGCAGGCCCAGCCGCTGGTGATCGACTCCGAGGGTGGCGTCACGGTGAACGACTCCGCCACCATCCTCCAGGGCGAGGCCCGGCGCGAGGACAGCGACAGTTCCAACTACAGCTCGCTGCGCCTGGGCAACACGGGCCTCGCGGTGCAGGCACTCCAGACCCGGCTGCAGGAGCTGGGCTACTACACGGAGGGCGTGTCCGGCGTGTTCGACGCGAACACCGAGATGGCCGTGCGGCGCTTCGAGCAGAGCTACGGCACGATGCAGACCGGCGTCGCCACCGTGGACATGCAGGCCCGCCTGTTTGCCCAGGACGCGCCGGTGTACGGCAGTGAGGCCTACAACAACGCCGTCATCTCCCAGTACCAGGCGCTGCAGCGCGGCGACGTGGGCAGCTCCGTGTACGCGCTGCAGCAGCGCCTGAGGAACCTGAACTACCCCATCTCCAACCTCACCGGCATATTCGACGACGAGACCGCCAGCGCGGTCAAGCTCTTCTACGAGTCCTACGGCCTGACCGCCTCGGAGGTGGCCAGCGTCGCCATGCAGCGCGAGCTCTACTCCGAGACCGCGCGCGCCTACGGCAGCACCAGCGTCAGTGACGTCAACCAGTCGCTCAACGTCATGAACTCCAGCGACGTGGCGCAGATTCAGAGTCGTCTGATCGAGCTGGGCTACCTCAGCGGCGAGATCACCGGCGAGGACGACGCCGCTACGCAGCTCGCCATCAAGCTCTTCGAGGAGGCCTGCGGCCAGCTTCCGTCCGGCGCGGTCAACACCAGCATACTGACGCTTCTGCAGTCCGGGCGCGCCCCCGGCTTCGATACGCTCTCGGGCAAGTACTCCAACCTGATCGAGGGCTCCTCCGGCGAGGAGGTGCAGCGCATGCAGGAGCGGCTGGTCGAGCTGGGCTTCGCGATGGGCACGCCCAACGGCATCTACGGCCCCGCGACCACGGCGTCCATCCGCCTGTTCGAATCCGCCAACGGCCTGACGCAGGACGGCATCGGCAGCGCGTACATGCAGGCGGTGCTCTATTCCTCCTTCGCGCTGAACATCAACGGCGAGACCGTCGCCGCCGCGACGGCAGCCCCGGTCGTCACCGCCTCCCCGACTCCGGAGGTGCCGCCGGTCGTTCCCGCCTCCTCCGGCCCCACCCTGTCGCCCTGGAGCTCCCTCGATGAGGATTCCGGGGAATCGCAACCGGTAGAGACGCAGGAGCCCGAGGCCACGAGCGGCGTGGCCGGGCCCACGTTCGACGAGATGAACGGCTTCACCGACGGCGCGGCGGGCACGGCGGACGAACAACCGCCGGAGATTTGGGGGACGTAAAGTCCGGGATGAATGGTTTGTAACACCGAGCGGAGGGCGATTGCCCTCCGCTCGGTATTTTATTTTGAAAGAGCTTTTCTGCTTGCAGAGCGCCGAAGGATGAGGTTTGGTGCAGGGGGAATGCGAAGGGTTCTCGATGCAAAAAGCGAAGGACTTGCCCTCCGCTTTTCGCTTGTCGATACCTCAGTGGCTCGGGAATTCCAGCTTCGACGAAAGCCCGTCCCCCGCCATCATCTCTTCCAGCACGTCCACCTCCGCGGCGATGTCCAGCGCGTCGTCCCTGTAGAGCCGGTCGAGCTGGCGCTCGTAGGCCTGAATCAGCATGTCGAGCACATCCTCGATCTTTTTGCGGCTGTCGGTGATGTTCTGGCTCTGGACGCGCTGCCCCTCGAGCATGTCGTAGCTGCGCAGCAGCTTCAGCGTCGTCGGCAGGTAGTAGTTCATGAACTTGCGCACGTCCTGCTCCCGCTCCGGGCGCTCGATCACCGCGCGGAAGATGCCCGCCGTGAGCGTGCCGATCCGGTCGATGCGCTGGGAGACCGCCGCGTCCTCGATGCCCTCGTTGAGCTGGTAGAGCTCGTTGAGCGTCTGCTCCAGCTCCTCCGCGTAGGTGCGCTTCGCGGGTTCCGCGGGGCGCTCCGGCTTCGGCTCCGGCTTCGGTGGGGGCGCAGGCTCGGCCCGCCTCGCCTCGGCCGGATTGCGCTTCATTCGGGGCTCGCTCGCCTCGCGCCTGGCCTCCTCCTCCCGGAAGTCGTTCGGCCGGGCGTCCTCCTGGAACAGCCGCTCCCCGCGCAGCAGATCCAGCGCGTCGGCAACCAGGTCGCGCCAGGTTCTCGCTCGGCCGGTTGCGCGACCGGCGGTATCCGGCATGTCCGGCAGCACCAGCTCGTTGCGCGCCAGATCGATCATGGCCTTCGGTCCGAAGTAGCCGCGGGTGATCATCTGCTGCACGTCCCGCCGCACGTCGCCGATGCCCGTGCCCGAAGGCGAAGCCTGCTTGAGCTCCTTGAGCGGCACGCGGCCGCGCCAGCCGATCACCGCGCAATACTCGTGAAAGCGCCGGGACAGGTTGCGCTCCTTCACCTGGTTTCCGAACTTGATGAAGCAGCCGATGCTCACCGCCAGCGTGATGAGCGTCGGCCAGGTGGGAATCAGCAGCAGACCGCCGATGAGCCAGCCCGTGCCCACCTTCGGCTCGTCCGGCAGATAAAACCTTCCGTTGTATGTCCTCGCCATAGACGCATCTCACACTCCCGGGTCGCATTATACCAAATTCTTCGCCCAATTTCAATCCTTTTTGCCGTCCCAGAAGGCGTGCAACGAACGGTTGAGTTCGCTCATGCGGGCGATCTTGCGCAACTGCCAGTGGCGCGGCATCAGCTCCAGATACTGCTCCGCGCCGTAGCGCTGGTCGATCAGCAGCACAACGCCGCGGTCGGTCTCCGTGCGGATCACGCGGCCAGCGGCCTGGAGCACCCTTCGGAAGCCGGGGTAGGTGTAGGCGGCGTCGGTGCCGCCCTCGAAGCCGTCGTCGTAGAGCTCGCGCAGCAGCTCCGATTCCGGGTTCACCTGGGGGATGCCCGTGGAGACGATGGCCGCGCCGGAGAGGCGGTCGTCGGGCAGGTCCACGCCCTCGGAGAACACCCCGCCCAGCACGATGAACGCCACCATGGATTCCTTCGGCCCGGCCTCAAAGCGCGCGATGAACTGCCTGCGTCGCGCCTCGCTCATGTGGCTGTCCTGGCAGATCGCGCGCTCGTCCGGGTAGCGGGAGCGGTAGTAGCGGTAAGCCTGGGTCAGATAGGCGTGGGAGGGAAAGCAAGCCAGGTAGTTGCCCGGATGAGCCTGGGCCATCGCGTGAATCGAGCGCGTCACCGGCTCCATGCTCTCGCCTCGATCCCGGAACTTCACCGGCACCGGCAGCCGCGCCACGAAGAGGTTCTCCCGCGGGAAGGGAGATTCCAGCTGCATCCACAGACTTCGGTCTGGAACCGCCAGCAGTTTGGCATAGAAATCCATCGGTGCCAGCGTCGCCGAGAACAGCGCCGCGCCGCCCACCCGGGAGAAGGTGCGGTCAATGTATTTCTCCGGCGCGAAGCACCAGAGCTTCACCGCGATGCGGTGATCCTCAACAGACTCCGGTCTGATTAACGCCCGGTAGGCGGATTCGTCGAAGTTCTTCGCCACGCGGGAAAACCAACCGCAGTCTAATGACAGCTCGACCAGCTCCTCGTCGCTCACCCGCAGCCGCTCGGCCTGCTCGGAGTACTCCGCCGCCGCGCGCACCAGCGCCTCCGGCGGCTCCCGGCGGGCGTCGTACTCGGCGTCCGGCAGCGTCAGCGCCTCCGTAAGCGCCGCCAGGCAGCGCACCAGCGGGTCCCGCTCGCCGAACTGCCGCAGGTTTCGCTCCCACAGCGCCGCCACGCGGGTGCCGGAGAGCTCGGCCGAGAACATCTCCCGGCTTCGATCCGGCAGGTTGTGGGCCTCGTCGACCAGTATGCCCGCCCGGCTCTTCTTATCGAAGTGGCGCTTGAGCCGAACCTTGGGGTCGAACACGTAGTTGTAGTCGCAGATCACCACGTCCGCCAGCGTGGTCAAATCCAGCGAAAGCTCGAACGGGCAGATTTCGTGCTCCCGCGCCAGCGCCTCGATCTCCTCCTCGCCGAACACCTCTCGCGCCATCGCCGCGCGCAGCGCCTCCCGCCGCCGGTCGTAGTAGCCGTCGCCGTAGGGACACATACCGCAGTCGGTTTTCTCCTGGAAGCAGACCTTCTCCTTCGCCGTGATGGTCACCGAGCGAAGCTTGAGCCCGCCCGCGCGCATGCGGTTGAGCGCGTCCTCGGCAGCGCGGCGGCCGGTGGTGCGCGCGGTCAGGTAGAATACCGAGCTCACCTTGCCAGCGCCCAGCGCCTTCAGCGCCCCGTAGAGGGAGGCGGCGGTCTTGCCGATGCCCGTGGGCGCCTCGATCAGCGCCCGGCTTCCCCGCGCAAACGCGCGGTAGACGCACTTCGCCATCTCCCGCTGGCCGTCGCGATAGTCGGGATACGGAAAGCGCAGCGCCTTCAGCGTGGGCTCCGCGCCCTCGCGCCAGCGCTCCTCCTCCCGCCGCCAGAGGGCGTAGGGCCGCGCGTAGCCGTCGAAGCGCTCCGCCAGTTCCCCCGAATTGAAGCGCCGGTGAAAGCGCTGCTCGCCGCCGCGCGTGCCCGCGTAGAGCAGCGTCACCCTCGCTTCGGAGACTCCGGTCTGTTTGCAGAACATGTGGGCGTAGATCTCCGCCTGGGCCCAGTGCGCCGGGTAGTCGTCCTGGCAGACCTCCAGCGGATTGATGCGCGTGGTCTTGATCTCGCAGACCTCCACACAATCCTCCGCGATGCGCAGCGCGTCCGCCCGGCCCTGCACGCGCAGGAGCACGCCCTCGATTTCCGCGTCCAGCGATGCCGGGACCTCCGCCCGCCAACCCTCGGGCAGGGCGCGCTGCACGGCCTGGTGTCCCTCGCGGCCTTCGCGCATGCGCCGCTGCATCGCCGCGCCCGCGACCAGGCTTCCGCCCTCGCAGGCGAACTCCGCCAGCTCCCGCACGCTCACCACGCAGACCTCCATCGCGCGCCCCCTTCCCGCACTTGACAGCTTCACAAACAGCAAGTACAATAATAGGTACGATCAATAGTATATGCCACTCGTTCAAGTTTTTCAAGCAGGAGGTTGTAATATGACGCTGTATCCGCTGTTGATGGCCCCCTATTTCCGCTCCGGCAGCGAGACGCCCTGGGGCGGCTCCATGCTGCGCGACGCATTTCTGAAGGAAGCCCCCGAGCAGACCGGCGAGAGCCTGGAGATCTCGGCGCTGCCGGGCCGCGAGAGCAGCGTGCGCAACGGCGTCCACGCCGGCATGACGCTGCCCCGAATGGTCGAGCTGTGGGGTACCGAGCTGACCGGCGCGACGGGCGGCTTCCCTCTGCTGCTCAAGCTCATCGACGCGCAGCAGACGCTGTCCGTGCAGGTGCACCCCGGCGACGCCTACGCCGCCACCAACGAGGCCGGCAAGCTGGGCAAGACCGAGGCTTGGGTGGTGCTCAACTGCGAGCCGGGCGCGAAGATCGGCTATGGTTTGAACGCGGAAGGCGAGAACGCCGCGGAGCTGCTCTCGGGCGAGCGCGTGGAATCCGCGCTGCGCTGGGTGGAGGTTCGCCCGGGCGACGTCTACTACCTCCCCAGCGGCCTGATCCACGCGCTGGGCGCAGGCATCCAGGTGTACGAGATTCAGCAGTCCAGCGACCTGACCTACCGCGTCTGGGACTGGAACCGTGTGAACCTGGACGGCCAGCCGCGCCCGCTGCACCTGAAGCAAGCGGCGGAGGTGACCGACGCCTCCCTCCGGCCGGAGAAGCTGCGCGGCGTGACCAGCCTGTGCAAGGGCGGCAGCCGGACCTACTACATCTCCAATCCGTACTTTGAGCTCTGCCGCCTGAACGTATCGGGCAGCATGCCGGTGAGCGACGGCAGGATGCTGTTCCTGACGCCCCTGGGCCCCTGCAAGCTGCGCTGGGGCGATGGCGAGCTGGAGCTGATGCCCTTCGACAGCGTGCTCATC
>CANQGC010000051.1 GCA_947600345.1 uncultured Clostridia bacterium | reverse complement strand
TACCGCGGGCCGCCGGCGGCGCGCCTTTTATGAGGGGAAGCGCAGCTTCCCCGATTTAAAAGTAGCCGCCACTAACTTTCTGAAACGCGACGCCTCCCGCCAACCTTCCTCCAATCCCTCCACCGAAACATAAAGGCACCCCCGCCCAAAACGGCGGCACGTCAGGCGATGCCTTTTCCGCCATCTGCGGCGTGCAAATTCCTTGACTTACCTCCAGTAAGCCTTCGGAATCTGCACTTGCATCTGACGAAAAATTCATTCGCCTGCCGACCACCTTATTTGTGCGGTGTTGCCTAAAGAATCCGCCCCCAATCCCCGAGCACGGATTCCTCTCCATCCCTTCCACCAATATAGACGCCCCCACCACCCCCTTGTCACGCCTAACCCAAAACTTAACATAAGAAATTCCCTCCCTTTGCTTTTGCCGGGATTTGTGGTAGAATAAGGAAAACGACACAGGGAGGCATCGCTATGGAGTTTGCGCTTTGGAAGCCCGAGTGGTTGGAGATCGTGAAGCGGCAGGAGGAGGTTCTGCGCGTGGAGCGGATGCGCGCCGCGGACGCGCTGCGGCTGGGGCTGATCATGGAGCGCACCGCGCGGGAGAGGTTCGGCAGGCCCGCGGCGCTGCGGGTGATCACCAACGGCCAGATCACATTCGCCCACCTGATGGATGGCACCGACCTGAACAACTGCTGGTGGATGGACAAGAAGCTCAACACCTGCCGGATCAGCGGCGTCAGCTCGCTGCGCACGCTGCTGGAGGTGGCGATGGGCCAGCGTCCCCTGGCGCCGGAGTTCGAGCTCGAGAACAATTTCGCCATCTGCGGCGGCTGCTTCCCGCTGCGCACGGGCGCGGGCAGGCTGCTCGGCTGGGCGCTGTGCTCGGGGCTGCCGCACCAGTGCGACCATCAGCTGCTGGCCAGCTCGCTGGCGGAGTTCCTGGGCGCGGAGATTCCCGAGATCGTTGAGTGACGGAGGGTTCGCATGATGCAACTGAACCGCTCCATGATGGAGCGCTACGAGATTCCCGACCGCAGGCCCGCGACGATCCGGGCGGCGCTGTTCGGCGCAAACCGGACGGCGCTGATGGCCGCGCGGCTGCTGGATCGTGTCAACGAGCTGGGCGGCGACGCGGGGGCGGTGTGCTTCACGCCCGCCGCCGCAGGGCTGCGCGCCCAGGACTGCATGTTCACGCTGCTGGTGCGCGGCGAGGCGGAGGACGGCGCGGCGATCCGCGAGGAGCGCGTGGTGCAGTCCGTGCTGGCGGCGGTCGATCCCGAAGAGGAGTTCGATTCCTTCCTGGCGTTCGCCCGCCGCCCGGAGCTCGGGCTGTACATGCTGTCCGAGACCGCGCCTGCGGTGGAGGCCGCGCTGCTGGCGCGCCTCCTGTTCGCTCGATGGGAGGCGAAGCTTCCCGCGCCCTGCGTGCTGCTGCTGAGCGGCGATCCCCGGCCCGGCGCGGCGGAGGAGCTGCGCGCGGCCGTGACTGCCCTGGCCCGGGACTGGTCCGGCGGCGCGGAGTTTGCCGCGTGGCTGGGCGGAGCGGTGTTCCAGGCCGCGCTGATCGACGGCCTCTGCGGCGAGCTGCGCGGCGCCGAGCGGGAGCGCGCCCAGCGGGAGATGAACTACCGGGACGACTTCCTCGCCTGGGCCGAGCCGCAGCTGCGCTGCGTGGTGGACGGCGGCGCGCCTGAAGCGCTGGCCTCCGCCTGCGACGCGGAGGACTTCGACCTCGCCTGCGCGCGCAAGCGGCGAATCTTCGATTCGCTGGCCTTCCTCTGCGCCGGCATCGGCTTTCTCAGCGGCGTGGACAGCTTCGCCCAGGTGCTGGGGGACGAGGCCCTGCGCGGCTTCATCGCCCGCGCCTTCTACGAGGAGCTGCTGCCGGAGCTGCCCTGGCCCCGGGAGGAGGTCGCGCCCCAGGTGATCTCGGCGTTCTTCCGGCTGGAGAACCCGATGAACGATGCGCCGCTGCTGGAGGCGGAGCAAAACCTGCTCTCTGCCCTGCCGCGCACGGTCCTTCCCGCCATCCGCGAGTGCGCGAAGCGGGAGTTTGAGGCTCCGCCGCGGCTGTCGCTGTCGCTGGCGGCGGCGGTGATGCTCTACGCCGGCGCGCGGGAGGACGAGCGGGGGATCTATCGCGTGCGGCGCGGAGAGGCGAGCTTCGCCCTCCGGGACGAGCCGAAGGTTTTGCAGAGCTTTGCCCGCCTCGCCCACGACATGCCCGCGGAGTCGCTGGCCTACGCGGTGCTGGCCGACCGCGACCTCTGGGGCGAGGACCTGCGGGAGATCGACGGCCTGGAGCTTCGGCTCAGCCTGGGCCTGTCCTCGATCCAGCGCATCGGCCTGCGGGAGACGATCCGCCGCATGGACGCCGGGCCGGACCGGTAGCGCGGGGGACGGCCACCCGAAGCCGCGCGCGGACGGAGGTTTGACGCAAACGCAAGATCTGGCGCTCGAGCGATGGCGCCAGATCTTGCGTTTCGCGGCAAGTCACCGGCAAACCGCCCGGATCGAAGCAACGCGCGGACGCGAGGTCCTCCCGGCGAAAGTGCGCGAATCATCCCGAAAATGATCCATATTTAGTCGAATTCTTGAATTTTGCGAATAGAATGCCTCAATTTTGCCGTTTTTTCTACAATATCTATTGTTTTCTTCCCGGAATTATTCTATAATGGTGCGGAAAGGTTTTCCAACAAAGCGCGGCGGGGCGGTTCCGCGTCGCGTCGAAGAGGGTGGTCGCATGAATACAACGAAACACTTTGCGCGGATCCGGTGGCTGCGCTGCCTGCTGCTCGCGCTGCTCGCGCTCGCGCTCGGCGCGCCCGCGGTGGCGGAGCAGGCGACCGTCGCGCCGGCGGAGACGCTCGCGCCCGTCGTCCAGGAGGGCAAGGATTACGCCATATTGAACGGCATCCCGCAGACGGATCGCCCGCTGGGTTTGCAGGAGAGCGCGCGGGCGGCGGACTCCTACTTCGATCGCGCGGTGTTCGTGGGCGATTCGGTGTCGCTGAAGCTGCGCAACTACGTGACGCAGATGCGCAAGAGCGAGCCGAAGTTCCTGAGCAACGCGCAGTTCCTCACCATCGGCAGCTTCGCGGCGCGGATGGCGATTGAGGAGGTAAGCAAGAACTCCGAACACCCCAAGTTCAAGGGGAAGAAGATGACCATCGAGGCGATCCTCGCCAAGACGAAGGCCAGCAAGGTGTTCATCATGCTGGGCATGAACGACGTCGCCGTCACCGGCACGGACGGCGCCGTTCGGGATATGATGACGCTGGTCGGCCGCATCCGGGAGAAGTGTCCGGAGATACAGATCTACGTGCAATCGGCGACGCCGCGCCTGCGCGGGGGCCCGCCGACCACCCAGCAGCTGTTCGACTACGATCTGGCGCTCTATGACGCGGTGAAGGCGCTGGGCGACCCCAGGGTCTACTTCGCCGACGTGGCCTACGTGATGCGCGACAGCGAGGGCAAGCTGTTCCCCGAGTATTGCAGCGACCCCGAGGACATGGCGCTGCACTTCACCGACGTCGCCTGCCAGAAGTGGATCGACTACCTCTACACGCACGCCTCCCCGTGACGGCTCCGGCGGCCAGCTGTCGCCGCGCCGGAGGATTGGACTCCTGCTCCATAGATTCTTGGGCAGGAGTTTTTCCTTGCTGTTCCGCCGCGCGCCCGGCTCGAGCCGCGCTCGCCCGCACAGCGGCGCCGGGGCGCGGAGCGCTTCGCCGGAACCGGCCTTCACACCGCTGTCAATATTTACCATTTGTGTAGATTTTGGAAGCCGGGGGCCGCCGCCAGCTTCACGCGAAGGTCACGATTGCGGGCGGCGCGCGTGGCGGAATTCGCGAAATGTGGCGGAATTTCGGGGTTTTTCGCGGCTTCCGGCGCGGATCTGGATGCCGGTTCGACGAAGATCGAAAGGAAGGAAGGTGGGCTGTTCAAGATTTATTCATAGTTTGTTTACCGGTTGAAGGGCCCTGTTTATTTCAAAATCTATTGTGTTCTTGACAAAATTATTCTATAATGGGCTATAGGGTTCTTTGATAAAGACTGGGCGGATATGCCCGGCCGGAAGAAAGAGGGTGGTCCGAATCGGCAAATCGCAATCCGATGCGCGCGTCCGGCGGTTGCGCAGGCTGCTGCTAGTCGCGCTCGCGCTTGCGTTCGCCGTGCCCGCGACGGATGCCGAGCAGGCGGCCACCCAGCCCTCGCTCGTGCGCGCGATCAAGGCGCTCGCGCTGGGCGGAGATCAGGCGTCCGGCGCGCCCGAGGTGAAGACCGGACAGGTGATCGCCGAACCCTCGCCCTCGGCGGAGCCCGAGCCGACGGTGGCCCTGCCGCCGCCGCAGGCCCTGGTCGGAACCGCCCAGGCGACCTTTCTGCCGCCGGCGGTGACCGGTCAGGCGACCGTGCAGCCCGCGCAGACGATCGCGCCCGTGCCGTCGGATTCCTACATCGACGGCAGGGACTACGCCGTGCTGAAGGGCATCCCCCAGACGGACCACGTGCTGGGCCTCCAGAAGACCACGAAGGCGAAGGATTCCTACTTCGATCGCGCCGTGTTCGTGGGCGACTCCATCACCCTCGAGCTGCGCAACTACGTGATGAAGAAGCGCAAGACCCAGCCGAAGTTCCTGAGCAACGCCCAATTCCTCGCCGCAGACGGCTTCGCCACGCGCCTGGCGCTGCAGAAGGTGACCAGGAAGTCCGTGCACCCCACGTTCAAGGGGAGGAAGATGACGATCGAGAGCGTGCTGGCCAAGTCGAAGGCGAACAAGGTGTTCATCATGTTGGGCCTGAACGACGTCCCGATCTCCGGGGTCAACGGCGCGGTTCTGAACATGATGACGTTTGTGGAGCAGATCCGGCAGGCGTGCCCGAAGATTGAGATCTATGTGCAGTCCGCCATTCCCCGGCTCAGCGGGCGTCCGCCGACCACGCAGCAGCTGTTCGAGTACAACATCGCGCTGTACGACGCCGTGAAGGCGTTCGACGATCCGAAGGTCTACTTCGTCGATGTGGCCTACTCGATGCGCAACAGCAAGGGCGAGCTCTTCGCCGGCTACATCCAGACGGAGGGCCTGGACCTGCACCTGACCGACGCGGCCTGCCAGAGGTGGATCGACTACCTCGCCACCCACGCGTCGCCGGAGATCATTGAAGGCACGGCTTCGCCCAGCCCCAGCGTGTCGCCCAGTCCCTCGGTTTCGCCCGGCTCCACGGTCGCTCCCGGTGCGAGCGCATCCCCGGGTGCGAGTATATCCCCCGGCGCGAGCGTATCCCCTGGCGCAAGCATATCCCCGGGTGCGAGCGTATCTCCCGGCGCGAGCGCTTTGCCGAGCGCCGTTGCGCCCCCCGCTGAAGCGACAGGGAAGCTGTCCGGCTGACGGCCGGACAGCTTCTCGATTGTCGGAGCCATGGAGAGCCGGAGGGCGATCCGTTCGAAGACAGCGGCGAGCGCGTGGCAACGAGAAGGCGGCGCGGCGCTTCCATCCCCTCGCGATGGGGAACGGGAGCGCCGCGCCGCCTTCTATGGGTGACCCTTGGCGCCGCTTTCACGGGCGCCTTTGGCACAGCTTCTATGGATACTTGTTAACTCGCTTCTAAGCGCGCCGGGCCCTTGACGAGCGGAGGAGCCGCCTCTTCTGAGGCGGCTCCTCGCTTGCGTCGATCGGATCGATCAGACGTACTCGATGTGCACGTGCTCCAGGCCCGCGTCGGTGATGGCGCCGCCCTCGAGGACGGAGTCGTCGATGGTGATCTCACCGGACTTCACAGCGGCGAGGGACTCCTCGTACTGCTCGGTGGTATAGGTCTCGAAGCGCCAGGACTCCTCGGCGGTGGGCAGGCCGACCGCGTCGTCATCCACGCCCAGGCTGGTGGCAACGCCGCCCAGATCGGCGAAGGTGCCCTCGTAGAACTTGGTGATCGCCCACTCGGTACCGGCGGACAGGCCCTTCATCGCGGAGGTGACGACCTGGTCGGACTCGGAGGACTGGTCGACGTCGACGCCGACCACGTAGCCGTCGTTGGCGGAGGCCGCCGCGGCCACGGACTGGAACATGGAGCCGCCGCAGGAGAACACGATCTCGGTGCCGGTCTCGTACCAACCGGAGACCATGGTCTGCAGCTCGGCGGAGGCGGAGAAGCTGGCGCCGTACTGCCAGGAGTAGCGCAGGTCGACGTCCACGCCCAGCGCCTCGGCGGCGGCCTCAGCGCCCTGGGCGAAGCCGTAGCCGTAACGGCAGCAGGCCGGGTTGGTTCCGCCGCCGCCGCCCACGAAGCCCAGCTTCGTGAAGCCGTCCATGACGACCGCGTAGCCGGCGAAGTAGCCGCTCTGCTCCTCCTTGAAGGTGATGGGAGCGACGTTGGTCAGCAGGTTGCCGTCGGCATCGTTGACCGGATAGCCGTCGATGAACACGAAGGAGGTCTCCGGGAACTCGGAGGCGATGCGGGTGAGCGCGCCCTCCTGCATGAAGCCGGCGCAGATCACGATCTTGGCGCCGCCGTCCACGGCAGCTTTCATGGCGTCGTAGCGGTCGTCGTCGGTGGCCTGGTCGCCGTTGGCGGGCTGGTAGTACTTGTAGGACAGGCCGTTGGCGGCGGCGTAGGCCTTCACGCCGTTCCAGGTGCCCTGGTTGAAGGACTTGTCCTTCAGCTGGCCGACGTCGGTGACGAAGGCGAGCTCGTAGGTGCCGTCTGCGGAGGTCATGGTATCTTCGATGGTGTCGGGATCGACCGCCTCGGCGAGCGCGGAAATCGCGCCCAGCGAGAGCATGAGAGCCAGCAGGATTGCAAGCAGCTTCTTCACGTGGGTTTCCTCCTTAATCATTTGTCGATATTCCTGACGGAATACTACACTTAAATTATAGCATGAAGGCGCTGAATCTTCAAGCCTTTCCACAAGAAAAGCCGGAAAGATTTCCGCAAAAGGAACAATACGTTAGCGCGAAGGTCTTACTTGGGCCGGCCGCGCGGCTTTCTTCTTCCTGCGGCGCTTCTTCTTCGGGGGGAAGAGCTTGCGCTCGAGCTTCGGAAGCTGATGCAGCGTAAGCTCCGCCAGCACAATGGCGATGATCGTGCCGCAGAGCACATCCGTGGGGTAGTGTACGCCCACGTAGAGGCGGGAGAGGGCGATCAGCGCCGCCAGCACCACCGCCGGCACGCCGTAGCGCTTCCGGGTCATGCGCAGCAGAATCCACGACACGGCGAAGGAGTTCGCGCTGTGGCCCGAGGGGAAGGAGAAGTCGTGCTCGGCCCTGACCAGCAGATCGATCGCCGGGAACAGGTCGTAGGGCCGGACGCGCGCCACCAGCGGCTTGATCGCGCAGTTGACCAACAGGAAGGTCAGCACCATCGAGACCGCGCAGTAGGCGCCCACGCGCCGGGTGCGCTTGAAGCACAGCAGAAGCAGCGTCAGCGCGATCCAGAACAGGCCCTTGTCCCCCAGCAGCGAAAACAGCTTCATCGGCGGCGTCAGCCAGCCCGCGCGGACGTTGTTCTGAATCCAGAGCAGCAGGTTTGCCTCCATTTGGTTGAATGTACTCATAGTTCTCATTCCTCGTGCATAGAATCATTGTGGTTCACTTCGTCCGGATCCCGGAAGTCCGAGGTGCGCAGCTCCCCCTCGGGCATGTGCCGCAGGTAGTCCTCCCGCAGCGACCGCACGGCCTCCGAGGCGGCGGCCTCCGGGATCAGGCCCGCGCGGCGCATGCTGCACAGCGCGTCGCCGCCCACCAGGATCACGTCCAGCAGCTCGCAGTCCGCGGCGCGCAGCGTGCCGGCGTAGGCGGCCGTGCGCTCGATGTCGTAGTCGCCGGGCTCCGGGGCGCGGTCGCCGGTCAGCAGCAGCAGAATCGCGCTGTGGGCCTGGCAGGCCAGCATGTCGCGCAGCGCGTCCCGCAGGGTGTCCCTTTCGCCCCAGCTCAGCGAGGGGCAGATTTCCCGGCGAAAGACCAGCCGCCCCACGGCGTCCAGGCACAGCTGCATACAGCGGGGCGCGGCGCGCTCCTGCCCCTCGCGCGCCGCCCAGCGGAAGGCGTCCAGGCAGTTGCGCAGTTCGGGTCGGTCCGTCGGACTCAGCCGCGCGCAGGCGGACGCCGCTTCGCCCATCAGCGCGAGCCAGGTCGCCGCGCGCGCACCCATGCCGGGCACGCGCTCCAGCTGGGCGGGCGTGGCCGCCAGCACGGCCCGGGCGCTGCCGAAGCTCTCCACCAGCCGGTGGGCCAGCTCGTTCACGTCCTGCCGGGGGATGGCGTAGAACAGCAGAAACTCGATCAGCTCGTGGGGCTCCAACCCCTCGAAGCCCTCGCCGCGCACCCGCTGCCGCATCCGGGCGCGGTGGCCGCCGTGGGCCACGGAATCTCTCTCGCGCTCCATGGCTCAATCGGTGAATACGATCTTGTCCCGGCCGAACACGTCCAGCGTCTGGTCGATGGCGTCGCGCGCGGCCGCCCACGGCCTGGCGGGCGCGTCGCCCTCATTTTGCATCGCCAGCCGCATGGGCCTGCCGAAGGCGTCGCTCAGCGCGGCCTCGATCTGCTGCGCGCGGCCCTCCAGCAGCCGCCGCACGATCACCGCGTCCCGGCCGAAGATCACCTTCACCGCGTCGCCGTCCACGCCGCCGAAGCGCATCTTGCCCAGCATGTTGCGCACGGAGGGGTTCTCCGCGCCAAACCTCTCGATGGCGTCCAGGTATTCCTGGGGCGGGGTCTCCGCGGGTAGAGGCGCGGCCTTCGCGGGGGATGTCGCCCGGGCGGGGGCCTCCCGCTCCCTCCGGGCCGCCCCGGCGTCCGCCGCGGCGGGCTTCGCGGCAACGAAGCTTCCGCTCTCCAGCTTCTTCTCCATGCGGGCCAGCCGCTCGTCGAGCGCGGCTTCCTCCTCCTGCTCGGGGTGGCAGGCGCGCACGGCCGCCAACTCCAGCATCGTCCGGGGCTGGGTGGCCCACTTCATCTCGCTCTCCACGCGCATGAAGAGCTCCATCGCGCGCATCAGCTGCTCGCGGTTGGCGCGGGAAGCCTGCTCCCGGAAGCGCTGGGCGTCCTCGGGCGTGAGCTCCAGAAGCTTCGCCAGGTCGTCCCCGGCCACGTCCGCCAGCAATAGCGCGCGCAGGTGGGCGGCGGCATCCAGCGAGAACACCCGGGGGTCGCTGCCCCGGCGCATGGCCTCGTCGATCCGGTTGAGCGCCCCGGCGGCGTCCCAGGAAATGATGGAATCGGCGAACTCGAACATGAAGTTCCGGCCGGTGGTGCCCAGCACGTCCCGGGCGAGCTCAGCGGTGACGCTGCCCTCGGTGAAGGACAGGCACACGTCCAATAGCGACAGCGCGTCGCGCATCGCGCCCTCGGCGGCGCGGGCGATCTCCTGCAGCGCCCCGTCCTCGGCCTCCCGGCCGATGCCCGCCAGCACGACCTTCAGCCGGGCGACGATGGCCTCCACCGAGATGCGGTGGAAGTCGAAGCGCTGGCAGCGGGAGAGGATCGTGGCCGGGAGCTTCTGGGGCTCGGTGGTGGCGAGTATGAACACCGCATGGCGGGGCGGCTCCTCCAGGGTCTTGAGCAGCGCGTTGAACGCGCCGGAGGAGAGCATGTGCACCTCGTCGATGATGTAGACCTTGTACTTCGTCAGCGCCGGGGGATACTTGATCTTGTCGCGCAGCTCGCGGATCTCGTCCACGCCGTTGTTGGAGGCGGCGTCGATCTCCAGCACGTCCATGCAGTTCTCCCGCAGTATGGCCTGGCAGGCCTCGCACTCGCCGCAGGGGTCGCCGTCCCGGGGCGAGAGGCAGTTCACGGCCCGGGCGAGCACCTTGGCGGCGGTGGTCTTGCCGGTGCCGCGGGTGCCGCAGAACAGGTAGGCGTGGGCGATGCGCCCGGTCGCCACCTGGCGCTTGAGCGTGCGCACCACGGCGTCCTGGTCGCAGATCTCGCTGAACGTTCTCGGCCGCCAAGCGCGGTACAGTGCCTGATAGCTCATAGATCATCCCCCATTTCGGATGCGCAAGAACACCCTTCTATTATCATACCGCATTTCGGTTGAAAACGAAAGAACTTTTTACAGCGAGATAAAAACATTTTCCAGGCGCGCATGCTATAATGGGGACGAAATCCGGTCCGAACAGAAGGGAAGGTATTTGATTATGAAGAAGATCGTCATGACCGGCGGCGGCACAGGCGGCCACGTGACTCCGAACCTGGCGCTGATCCCGCGGCTGCAGGCCGACGGCTGGGAGGTGCACTACATCGGCGGCGCGGACAGCGCCGAGCAGGAGCTGATCTCCCGCGTGCCGGGGGTGACCTTCTACACGGTGGCCGTGGGCAAGCTGCGGCGCTACTTCGACCTGAAGAACTTCTCCGATCCCTTCCGCGTGATCAAGGGCATCGCCCAGGCCCGCTCCATCATCCATAAGATCCGGCCGAACGTGGTGTTCTCCAAGGGCGGCTTCGTATCGGTGCCGGTGGTCTACGGAGCGAAGCTCAACGGCGTGCCGGTGGTGACCCACGAATCCGATCTGACTCCGGGCCTGGCGAACAAGCTGTGCCTGCCCTTCGCCGCCGCCCAGTGCTGCAGCTTCCCCGAGGCGGTGAAGTACGCCAAGGGCAAGGGCGTCTACACGGGCACGCCCATCCGGCCCGAGGTGCTGCAGGGCAAGCGCGAGGACGGCCGCAGGCGCTTCGGCCTGCTGGGCAACCTGCCGGTGCTGATGGTGATGGGCGGCTCTTCCGGCGCCCAGGCCATCAACGACTGCCTGCGCGAGGCGCTGCCCGCGCTGACCGGCACGTTCCAGATACTGCACCTCTGCGGCAAGGGCAACTACGCCCCGGAGCTGGAGGACACGCCCAACTACGTGCAGTGCGAATACCTCAACGAGGAGATGGCCGACGCCTACGCCTGCGCCGACGTGATGGTGTCCCGCTCGGGCTCGAACTCGCTGTGTGAAATCCTGGCGCTGCGCAAGCCGGCATTGTTGATCCCCTATCCCGCCTCGGCCAGCCGGGGGGACCAGATCATGAACGCCGAATCCTTCTCCAAGCGCGGATTGAGCCGGGTGCTCGATCAGGCGGACATGACGGCCGAGACGCTGACACGGGGCATTCAGGAGCTCTACCGCGACCGGGGCATGCTGCTCGACGCCATGGCCGCGGAGGGCATCTCCAACGGTCTGGACGCGGTGCTTTCGCAGATCTACAAGTACGCGAAGTGACGCCGGTATGTGAATGCGAAAAGCAAATATATAATCGGAAGCGGGCGCGGATTTGCGCCCGTTTTGCATTTTTTTCGACAATTCTTGCCGCGGCCTTGCAAAATAAACGCGGCTGCGCTATGATATCTTTTAGATTTTTCTGCGCAATGGCGCGCTATGGAGGAAGAACCATGCAAAAGAAGACGCTTCGGAGATTGCTTGCGGCGATGATGGCGCTGGCGTTGCTGCTGGGGTCGATTCCGGCCTTTGCCGCCGGCGAGGAGGACTGGATGAACATACTGCTGCTGGGCTGCGATTCCTACACCAAGAACTCGCGCCAGCGCACGGACTCGATGATCATACTCTCGCTGAACACCAGGACCAATCGGGTGAAGATGACCTCGCTGATGCGCGACACCTGGATCACCGTGCCCGGCCACACCAACCACCGCAAGCTCACCGAGCTCTGCGCCGTGGGCGGCCCGGACCTGACCATCCGCGCCATCAACGATAACTTCGATATGAACATCGAGAAGTACGCGCTGATCAGCCTGGAGGGCATCGCCGAGGTGATCGACCTGCTGGGCGGCGTGGAGCTGGACGTGACCGAGGCCGAGCGCAAGGCGCTCAACAAGGGCCTGTTCGACCTCTCCAGCCTCTCCGGCATGGAGCAGCTCGAGGAGAGCGGCGAGCAGGTGCACCTCAACGGCAACCAGGCCACCGCCTTCGCCCGCATCCGCAAGATCGACAGCGACTACGTGCGCACTGAGCGCCAGCGCACCGTGCTGGTGGAGATGGCCCGCAAGCTGAAGGCTGGCGCCAATCCGGCGACGCTTCTGAGCATCGTCAGTACCCTGTCCGGCTACGTGGAGACCAACCTTTCGTTGCCGGAGCTGCTGGCGCTGGCGCAGGCGGGGCTGAACGTCGATCTCGACGGCATCGAGCAGTTCCGCGTGCCCGCCGACGGCACCTTCAAGTCCGGCATGTTCGACGGCATCTGGTGCATCAAGCCGAACTTTGAGAAGAACGCCCGCCTGCTCAACGAATTCATCTACAGCGAGGATGAGGAGGAGGCCGCCGAAGAAGCGCCTGCGGAGGAGCCCGCGGAGGAAGCGGCCGCCGCGGAGGAGATCGCCGGGGAGGAGACCGCGGAGCCGGAGGGCGGCGCGGCGTCCTCGGAGATGGCGGTGGTCGTGGACGAGGCCATCGGCGACGCGGAATGAATATATGCATGAATATACGGATATTGTGCATGTTTTGTTAAATCGAGCCCGGAATGCTTGCAAAATTCCGGGCTTCGTTGTATAATCACTCTCATCAAGCGAAACCGCATGTTCCGCGATTTAATGGAGGAAAAGAAAATGAAGAAGATTATCGCTCTGGTTCTGGTTTGCATGTTCTGCCTGACCGGCCTGGCCCTGGCGGACGAGCTGCACATGGGCACCAACGCCACCTTCCCGCCCTATGAGTACTACGACGGCGACACCATCGTGGGCATCGACGCCGAGGTTGCCGCGGCGATCTGCGAGAAGCTGGGCTACGACCTGGTGATCGACGACATGGAATTTGACGCCACCATCCCGGCGCTGGTCGCGGGCAAGATCGACTTCATCATGGCCGGCCTGACCGTCACCGACGAGCGCAAGCAGTCCGTGGACTTCACCGACAGCTACGCCACCGGCGTACAGGTGATCATCGTGCCCGAGGACAGCGACATCACCTCCGTGGACGACCTGTTCGCCGAGGGCGCGAACCACACCGTGGGCGTGCAGAGCGGCACCACCGGCGACATCTACTGCACCGGCGACATTCAGGACGCGGGCCTGGGCACCGTGCAGCAGTTCAAGAACGGCGCGGACGCCGTGCTGGCGCTGACCTCCGGCAAGATCGACTGCGTGGTCATCGACAACGAGCCCGCCAAGAACTTCGTGGCCGCCAATGAGGGCCTGAAGATTCTGGACACCGAGTACATCACCGAGGACTACGCCATCGCCGTGCAGAAGGGCAGCGAGCTGACCCAGAAGATGAACGACGCTCTGAAGGAGCTCATCGACGACGGCACCGTGGCTGCGATCATCGACAAGTACATCCCCGCCGAATAAGCCGGGAGATGAACCCCGTGAAATCGGAAACGCCTGCGCGTTTCCGATTTCCATATCCCCCGAATGAAACAGCATCCTAGCGAAGGAGGAAGCACATGCAAGCCTGGTTTGAGGGTTTGAAGGCGGACTTCATACTGAACTTCGTCAACGACAACCGCTGGCAATATCTGTTGAACGGCCTCGGGCAGACGGCGCTGATTACACTGCTCTCCGGCCTGCTGGGCCTGGCGCTGGGCGTCATCATCGCGATGGTTCGCTCCACCTACGACAAGACCGCCGACAACGCCCGGCCGACGCTGGGCCGCAAGCTCTTCGGCGTGGCGGACTGGTTCTGCCGGGTGTACCTGACGGTCATCCGCGGCACGCCGGTGGTGGTGCAGCTGATGATCATCTACTTCGTGATCCTGGCGAGCGTGCGCAACGGCACGCTGGTGGCGTCGCTGGCCTTCGGCCTGAACTCCGGCGCCTACGTGGCGGAGATCATCCGCGGCGGCATCATGGCCATCGACAACGGCCAGTTTGAGGCCGGGCGCAGCTTGGGCTTCAACTACCTGCAGACGATGCGCTTCATCGTGATCCCGCAGACGATCAAGAACGTGCTGCCGTCGCTGGCG
>CANQGC010000050.1 GCA_947600345.1 uncultured Clostridia bacterium | reverse complement strand
CTGCTCGTGGCCTGCGACGTCTACCGCCCGGCGGCCATCAAGCAGCTGCAGGTGGTGGGCGGCCAGGTGGGCGTCGAGGTGTTCGAGCGCGGCCAGGGCAACCCGGTGGAGATCGCCAGGGAGGCCGTGGAGTACGCCCGGTACTACGGCCGCGATCCGGTCATCATCGATACCGCGGGCCGTTTGCACATCGACGCGGCGCTGATGCAGGAGCTGCGCGACATCCGCGCGACGGTGAAGCCCAAGGAGATCCTGCTCGTGGTCGACGCCATGACCGGCCAGGACGCCGTGACGGTCGCCAAGACCTTCAACGACGAGCTGGGCGTGGACGGCGTGATCCTGACCAAGCTGGACGGCGACACCCGCGGCGGCGCGGCCATCTCCGTGCGCGCGGTGACGGGCAAGCCCATCAAGTTCAGCGGCATCGGCGAGAAGCTCACTGACATCGAGCCCTTCCACCCGGACCGCATGGCATCGCGCATACTGGGCATGGGCGACGTGCTCTCGCTGATCGAGAAGGCGCAGGACACCATCGACGAGCAGCAGGCCGTCGACCTGACGCGCAAGATGCGCACCAACAGCTTCACGCTGGAGGACTACCTGGACCAGATGAAGCAGATCGAGAAGATGGGCTCCATCACCGACGTGCTCAAGATGATCCCCGGCCTGGGCAGCAAGATCAAGGACGTGGACATCGACGAGGACGCCGTGGCCAAGTCCCAGAAGAAGAACGAGGCCATCATACTTTCGATGACCCGCATGGAGCGCCGCAATCCGGACATCCTCAACGCAAGCCGCAAGCGCCGCATCGCCGCGGGCAGCGGCACCACGGTGCAGGAGGTCAACCTGCTGCTCAAGCAGTTCGACCAGGCCAAGGGCATGATGAAGAACATGATGGGCGGCATGAAGAAGAACCGGCTGCTGCGCAGGATGCCCTTCGGCGGCAAGCTCCCGAAGTAGCGGGAGTGCAGATTCGATAACTACGGCGAAGAGCTGTATTTATAATTCAATAACGATAGATTCGTCAGGAGGAACAACAATGGTCAAGATTCGTCTCAAGAGGATGGGAATGAAGAAGATGCCCTTCTACCGCGTGGTTGTGACCGATAGCCGCAACCCCCGCGACGGCCGCTTCATCGAGGAGATCGGCTACTACAATCCGGTCGCCGAGCCCGTGGAGCTGAAGGTGGACGGCGAGCGCGCGAAGTACTGGCTGGGCGTCGGCGCGCAGCCGACCGACACCGTGCGCGGCCTGCTGAAGAAGACGGGAGTGCTGTAAGCCATGGTGGAACTGGTCAAGTACATCGCCACCTCGCTGGTGGATAAGCCCGAGGCCGTGGACGTGCGCGAGGTCGAGACCGAGGAGGGCACGGTGATCGAGCTGCGGGTCGATCCCGACGACATGGGCAAGGTCATCGGCAAGCAGGGCCGCATCGCCAAGGCCATCCGCACCGTCGTCAAGGCCGCCACCGCCAAGGACGAGAAACCGGTGTTCGTAGAGATCATCTAAGGGCAGCAGTGCCCCAGAAGGGAGAATCCAAGGAACCTCAGGTTCCTTGGTGGGAATTCTTAAGGGGCAAAGCCCCTTAAGCGTAACCCCAGCGGCCCGCGCCAAAATCCAAGCCGCGGCAGCACGCGCAGACGAACCATCGTCCACCAAGCGCGGGCCGCCGCGGCGATTTTTTGGGCTGGGAAGCGGAAGCTTCCCAGCCCAAAAGAGTCCGCAGCTAACTTTTCAACGCTCCATCAAAATGAATAGAATCTTCAAAAAGAACCAAGTTCTCAATTTGCCTTCCCACACATGTATTGATTTCGATATTCCGCAGGAGTCAGAATCTTCGGCCGATCCACCGCGACACCCGCAAAATCCTTGTCTCCCGTAATCAGCACATCGACATCTTCCCGCATCGCCGTGTATAATACCGGATAATCTTTCATATCGCGTATTTCAAAGACGTCCGTCTCAATCTGTCGAGGCGTTTGCGCGAGTTCGAAGCGCATGTGCTCCAGAAGGATTTCGACCGCTTGTTCCCGTCCCGGAAATTTGCGCCGCACCACGTCGCGAAGCTCTTCGATCACAAACGAGGATATTACCAGCGTGTGATGGGAGATGATGTGCGCCAGCATCGGGTTGATAGGCGAATTCGGAAACAACATCGCCGAAACCAGTATGTTGGTATCAATCATTGCGCGCATCGTATCTCTCCTGCCGGAACGCGCGCATCATTTGAACGACATCATCTTCATCGCGCAGCCCGGCCCTCTCCGCCTCGCCGGCGAAGGCGATCTGCGCCCGCCGCAGCGCATCCATCGATGAATTCATCAGGACAATCTGGCCGTTTTGTTCCACGAACAGAACCTTGTCGCCCTCGCGCACGCCGAGCGATTTTCGAATTGCGATCGGAATGGTGATCTGCCCCTTGCTGGTAACCTTCGCAATCTCCATGCGCCCATCTCCTTACATTTCTTACTTTCCGTGTTTTCCTTTCCTTCATTCTACACGAGTTTGCCGCTTCTGTCAACCGGGAATCCGGGCGAAGGCTCCCGTCCGCATCGATTCTATCTGCCGCCATACTTCCGGCTCAATCTTTGCAGCTTTATCCCGCAATGCAAAAAGATCCAGAGGCAGAGGATCAGCGGGGCGAAGAACAGCGCGAATAGGCCGAGGCTGGACGAACCGGAGGCCCCGTTCATCGCGCGAACGCAGTTCGGCAGCGTGCAGGTGAGGAAGATGATGAGGATTGGCAGCATCCGCGTGCGAATGATGTGCCGGATCATCTCCAGCTTGCTCGCGTCATCCGAGAAGAGCGAATCCTCGCCCTCGTTTTTCATCTCCGATGCCGGCTTGCGGAAGTAGAGCCAGCCCATGCAGCAGTGGAAATACTCCCAGCCAAAGTCACGGAGCATCTGCATGTATTCGCCGTCCTGCGCGCCGTTTTTGTAGTCCAGCCGGTAAATCACGTCTTCCGGCGCGCATTTTTCAAAGATGTAGAAGCAGGGGATGATGGTTCGCACCAGTCTCCAACCTGCGCGGTGCTGTTCCCGCAGCCAGGCTTCCTCCTCCTCATAGTCCGCAATGGTGAAAAAGCGCACAAACGTCTTACGCATGCCAATCCTCCCCCCTGCTGTTTTTGTATAGCCGCTCGATGCGCCGAAGCTCCAGCGCCAAAACTTCCTCGCCCAGCGCCGTGCGCCGGTAGAGCTTGCGCTTGTCCTGCTCCGCGCAAACCTCGATCAAGCCGTCCTGCTCCATCTTCGATAGCGTGCCGTACATCGTGCCCGGACCGATGACCACCGCGCCGCCGGTCATCTCCTTCACCCGCTGCCCGATGCCGTAGCCGTGCCGCGGCGTTCCCAAACCAAACAGAATGTAAAACCCCGTCTCCGTCATCGGCACATACACCCGCCGAATCCGCTCGTCCATAAGCCCTCCAAAATACATCGAACCTCGATATAGTTATTATATCGAGGTTCGATGTATCTGTCAAGGGTTTTGCATGCGCCGGATGAGCGCGGCTCCCTAAATGTATCGCAGGAAGGTGGCCACCTGGCCCAGCACGCAGTGGATGATGCTCAGGCCCCAGATGTTGCGCTGCTTGTTGTAGAGTATGCCCAGCACGCCCAGCAGCAGCGAAGCGGCCAGCATGTAGGTCAGGCCGTAGAAGATGTGGAGCGCGCCGAAGATCAGCGCCGATACGACGATGGAGAGCGCGCCCGCGTGCTTGCCGTAGAAGATGCGCCGCAGATTCTCCTGTATGACGCCGCGGGCTAGGAACTCCTGCAGTATGACGGTGAGCGGATAGAATACGCTCTTGACGGTGCCGACGCTCCAGTCCCAGAACGGCGCGCCCGCCGGAAAGAAGCCGGGGGCCACGCGCAGTAGCGCCAGCTTTCCCAGCACCAGCGCCGCCGCCACCGCCGCCGTGATCAGCAGATCCGGCACAAAGGTTGCCCGGGCGTCGGTGACGCGCAGGCCGATGTCGTGGATGGAGAAGCTCGTGGTCTTGATGATGATGAAGAACATGATCAGCGAAACACCCTCGATCATCAGGGTCATGAACGGGCGCGGATCGATGCCCAGCCGGAGAAGGAGCTGCCACAGAAACAGGTGGACGCACACGAAGATCATCAACAGCGCGAATATGATCGAGGCCTCCCGGCGCTGGCGCTGCAGCCGGGCCACCTCGGTGATGTCGGAGAAGAGCACCACCACGCCCAGCCGCTCCTGCCGGGTCTCGTCGCGCAGGAAGGAGGACGTCATGCGGAAGCGGCGCTCCTCGCCGCCGGGCGTGACGTAATTCACCTCGCCGCTGTGGGCGTGTACCTTGTCGTACACCGCGTCGACCACGAACTGGTGAAAGGCGTCGTTGCGCTCCTGCGCCTCCCGCGCCATTAGGGAGGCGTACTTCTGGCCGGTGGGATCCCCGCCCTCGCCCAGCAGCGCCCGCCCCTGTTCGTTCAGATAGAGGATCTCGCCCTTCGTGTTCAGGGCCAGCACGTCGTCGCGCATATCCCGCAGTATTCGGGGGAGGAATTCCTTTTCGCTCTGGCCTGTCAGCATTTGCATCCTGCCTCCTGTGCTTCGCCGGAATCATCGGGATTTTACACAATCATTATATGCGACTTCGAAGCGCCTGTCAAGGGCGTTCCTTCCCGCCGCGCATTTGCCGGGCATTTGCGGCCCGGCGCGCCCGCAGAGGGATTTTCTGCGCTTTCTCACATTTAACCCTTGCTTTTTGGCGGCTTTGCGGTTATAATATCCCTATCACAATATGGAGGTGTAATCATGGCTTATCAGATTTCTGACGATTGTGTAATGTGCGGTGCTTGCTCCGAGGAGTGCCCGGTGAACGCCATCTCTGAGGGCGACGGCAAGTATGTGATCGACGCGGATACCTGCATTTCCTGCGGTTCCTGCGAGGGCGTCTGCCCCGTCGGCGCGCCTCACGAGGCTTGATCGACCTCTGAGGTTCGAATCGTCAACTCAAAGCCACCCCTTGTCGGACACCCCTCCGGCGAGGGGTTTCATGTTATTCAGAAAAATATTCGGGAGGAAGGATATGGCGACGAACAAACGGTTCCTGGAATACGTCTCCGGCCAGCTCGAGGGGCTGGACGTGCGCTTTCGCCCGATGATGGGCGAGTACGTGGTCTACTATCGGGAGAAGGTCATCGGCGGGCTGTACGACGACGCCCTCGCCGTGAAGGACGTGCCCGCGGCGCGCAAGCTTCTGCCGGACGCGGAGCCGGAACCTCCCTATCCCGGCGCGAAGGGCGTGCTGTTCGTGGATAAGCTCGACGACCGGGAATTCCTGGCGGAGCTGTTCGAGGCCATCTGGCCCGAGCTCCCCGCGCCGAAGCCGAGGAAGAAGGCGGCCAAGTGAGCGGCGGCGTGGAGCGGGTGCGCGCGCGGCTGTTCGCGCTGCGCGACGAGAAGGTTCGGGCGTTCAACGCGAAGCTGCTGCCGAACCTCGATCCATCTGTCGTGATCGGCGTGCGCACGCCTGCGCTGCGGAAGCTGGCGCGGGAGCTGAGCGGTACGCCCGACGCGGCGGAGTTTCTGGCGGCGCTGCCGCACGAAACCTTCGAGGAGAACAACCTGCACGGCTTCCTGATCGAGCGCATCCGCGACTGGGACGAATGCGTCGCGGCGCTGGAGGCGTTTCTGCCGCACATCGACAACTGGGCGACCTGCGATCAGACCGCGCCCAAGGCGCTGATTCGCCGGCCGGAGGCGCTGCGGGAGCGGATCGACGCCTGGCTGGATTCGGGGAGGACCTACACCGTTCGCTACGGCGCGGGGATGCTCCTGCGCCACTTCCTGGACGAGCGCTTCGAGCCGGGCGACCTGGCGCGCGTGGCGGGACTGGTGCCGGGGGAGTACTACGTGGACATGATGGTCGCCTGGTACTTCGCCACGGCGCTGGCGAAGCAGTGGGACGCGGCGCTTCTCTACATCGAAACCCGCCGCCTGCCGGAGTGGACGCACAATAGGGCGATCCAAAAGGCGACGGAGAGCGACCGGATTCCGCCCGAGCGAAAAAAATATTTGCGAGATTTGAGAATTTCTTCCCGAAAGCGGTCATAACGCGTCGATGAGCGGCATATTGTTTGTCGAAGGGGAGGGATTGCCATGCCAAGAGGCAACGAAATACGCAACCAGCGCGCAGCCAAACAGGTCGAGCGCATTCGCAAACTCTACTCACAGATCGGCGAGCCGCTTCCCGCGGACATCATCATCGACCTGCACATCCACCTCGCGCTCCCGCTGGCGGCCGTGCGCCCCGACGAAGAGGCCAGGCCGCGCCCGCGGCGAGGCGTGGAAGCTTGAAGCGACAGAGTGTCAAAGAACTTTCGACGCGCGCAGGACGCAACCGGCGCGCAGCTCAGAACTCCCGGCCCCGCATCCATGGGGCCGGGAGTTCGCCGCTTTGCGCGGTGTTGCCTTAGCGGCAGCAGAAGGGAAGCCCTGGGGCGCAGCGCCCCGCCGGGTCTCCGCACGCTGCCGGAGGGGGCTGAGCATTCCCCGCAACAGTCGATTTTTCGACGGAATGGGATGCCGCGGCTTGGAAACGCGTCGCGACTTCCAAGCGGCTTTATTTTCCATTTCCATCAGGTCTGCAAGAATTTCCGCCCACATTTTATAAAAATTTTACGATAATTGGAATGGATATGGACAATGTATACTATATGTGGTAAAATTCAATATAGGTAAGAATGGGACTTCAGCGTTAAGCGCAGGTCAAACGCTGGCGCCGGGGTTTTATGTTTGCAAAATATTGCGGACAGTCGTTTTTCATTCGGGGGATTGGCAGTGGAGGAGGTTGCAGACGAATGATTGCGCGCGAACAAAAGTGCCCCAATTGCAGCAGGATGCTCAGCCTTTCGAAGAGCGGAAGGTGCGGCCTTTGCACGTTGCACGGCTGGTTTGAGCTGAGCGACGATCCGGACGCGGTTCGGGAAGCTGCGGAGCTGAACGACGAGATCAAGCGCAAGCAGCAGCGCGCCCGGGAGGAAGAGGAGCGCAGGCGCAGGCAGAAGATCGAGGAGCAGAAGCGCGCGAAGCAGCGCTCCCTGATGACGAAGATCGGCCTGGTCGCGCTGGTTGTCGCGCTGGTTGCCGCCGCGGTCGTGTGGAAGGTGGTCCTGCCTTCGATGCGCTATGGCGACGCCGAGCGGCTCGCCGCGGAGGGCAACTTCGAGGAGGCGCAGTCCTGCTTCGCGGCGCTGGGCGGCTATCGCGACAGCGAGTCGCGGGCGCTGATGTGCGACGCCATGCGCAAGCTCGGAGACGGCGACGTGCAGTCCGCGGTCGAGGCGCTGGACGCCGTGGGCGACGGCGAATCCTCCGGCGAGCTGAAGAAGGCGCTGGCGGACTACGCGTCCGACTGGGAGGCCAACGGCATCGCGCCGGAGGTGGTGCTGCAGCTGCTGCAGCGCGGAGATATATTTGAAGATGGCGGCGTGGACGCAGGGGAGCTGTCCCTGCGTGCCCACGTCGCGCTGCTGCAGGGGGAGGCGGTTTCCCAGCGCATCGAGGACGTGGACGGCGACCAGCAGGACGACCTGGTGGTGCTGGAGGCGGGGAACGTGGTTCACGCCTACCGGATGCTGCCGGAGGGCAACGCGGAGATCCCGCTGGATCACGCGCGGCACGCGCAGCTGCTGATGTCCTTTGGCGACGAATTGCTCGCGACCGACTTCGAGCAGGCGCTGGCGTGTTACGACGCCGCCTACCGGCAATACCCCAACGAGGAATCCCAGGGCAAGCTGGTTTCGGCGCACCAGACGCGCGCCTCCGCGCTGGAGGCGGAGGGCAACTTCGCGGACGCCCTGAGCCACGCCGAGGCGGCGCTGGAGATCGCCAACACCGAGGCGGCCTTCGACTTCTTCGCGCAGATGGAGCTGCGCGACTGCCAGTCGCAGGCGGACGGCGGCGAGGGCATCCGGATGTGGGACAACTTCGCCAGCGAGAGCGCGGGCAACATCGCCCGCTATGGGCGCGAGGACTGGTGGCGAAGCGCGGCCGCCCAGCTGCGGCTGTCCTACGCGCGCAGCCTGGCCTCCGGGAAGGACGGCAGCTGCGTCGAGTGGCTGCGGGAGGCCGCCGGCATGGGCGCGGACATAAAGGAAGCGCTGCCGGAGATGATCGAGCGCTTCGACAACGGCCGCGTGCGCGCCGAGCTGCGCTCCCTGGCGATTGAAGCCTTCGCGGACGCCCCGGCGCTCCAGGAGGAGCAGCGGAAGGCGCTCTCGGCGGAGATTCTGGACATCATGAAGAACTGGCAGACCTCGGGCATCGACGTGCAGGAGATGTTCGGCCTGCTGGATACCGCGCGGGAGCAGGGGCTTTCGGACCAGCTGGACATCGATCAGCTCTACCGGGATGCCGCGCTGATCGCCGCGGGCTCGCTCAGCGCCCACGAGTTCGTGGATGGCGACGGCGACGGCAGGGAGGAGCTCCTGGGGCTTCACGCGGACGGGGAGCTCTCCTACTACCGCGTGAGCGGCGGCGAGCTGACCTGCGTGAACAGCTGGCAGACGGGCATTTCGTCCCCGCAGCTGGCGCTGATCGGCGGCGCCTCGCCGGTCGCCCTGGTGGAGCCCGGCGCCGCGCAGGACGCCTTTGCCGTCTTTGCCTGGCGGGATGGCGAGCTCGCGCAGGTCGCCGCGCGGACGGGAGTCCGCCGGTACGCCCGGGACGCGGCGATGATCCGCTACGACGTCCCCCTGCCCGGCTCCATCGAGCGCTTCGAGCGCCACGGCGTGGACCTCTCCCGGGCGGACTGCCCGGACAGCGTCATCGAAGTGGTCTGGCCGCGGAACGACTATCCGATGCCCCAATCCGCTTCGGACGCGGTCGCGCGCTTCCTGGAGGCCTCGTACTATCAGATTCCGGAGGAGATGGCGCTCCTGTGCGCGCCGTCCGACGAGAGCGACCTCGGGCTTCAGTCCGTATCCGAGCTTCCGCGCCCGGACGATCCGCAGGGCGCTTCGTGCCTGCCCAGCTATGCGGGCGAGGATATGGCGCTGCTTGAGCTGCGCCTCGGCGGCGGAGCGTACAGCGTCTGCGCGGTGCGGGACGGCAGCGCCTGGAAGCTTGCGGGCTGCGCGCCGGTGAGCGCCGCCGCGGCGGGGGACGCTTCGTCCGCGCTGCTGTGCCTGAACCAGGATGTGAAGGATGCCTTCGGCGGCCGGGGCGAGATGCGCGCCTACCGGATCTCGCTTCCCTTCGCCGCGCGCGTGCAGCTGAACTGCCAGACCGACGCCACCATGACGGCGAGCCTCTTCACGGGCGATCCGGCCGCGAGCGACGCCTACATATCCTACAGCCTGCGCTCCACCAAGGGCCGCGTCCAGGCGCAGCCGCTCTACCTCCCCGCTGGGGACTACTGGTTCACGATGACTTCGGGGAGCTCCCGGGGCGGAAGCTACGCGATCAACCTCAGCGCCGCCCCCGCGCAGGATGCCGAGCGGGAGAGCAACGATGCCCAGCCCAACGCCATCGAGCCGAACCGGCAGTACGCCGCCACGCTGCAGCGGGACGGCGATGTGGACAACTACAGCTTCTCGCTGGCCCAGCCCGGGGCGGTGAGCGTGGAGTTTGAGGCCGCCGAGGGCAGCTCCTCCAGCGACCGCTTCGTGATCACGCTGGCGAGCGCCGGGGACGGGCGCGCGGTGATGCAGCAGCGCGTGCCGGCCAAGACCGCGCGCTTCGTGACGGATGCCGCCTACCTGAGCGCCGGAGAATACCTGATGCAGATCACCAAGGGAAAGGAATGGTACGCCGGCGAGTACCGCTTCACGGTTCGCACCGAGGATGCGCAGAACATCGAGCTGGAGCCCAACGACTCCGCGGAGACGGCGACCGCCATCAGCACCAACGCGGCGATTACCGGCGCCTCCGGCACCGTGGGGGACGAGGACTTCTACAGCTTTACCACGGAGTCCGACGGCCTGGTCCAGCTGCAGATGAGCTTCCAGCCGGACAAGCAGACGAAGGACGTCTATCAGCTCTGGCTGCTCAACGGCGAGGGGGCGGAGCTTTGGAGCGACGCCGTTGCGGGCAACAAGGGCCAGCTGCGCTCCCCGAAGCTCGCTCTGCCCGGCGGAAGCTACCGCGTGCGCGCGAAGAACCTCGAGCGCTGCGACGCGCAGTACCAGCTGATGGCGAGCTTCACGGCCGGGAAGCTGGAGGCGGAGAGCAACAACGCGCTGGGCGCGGCGACGCCCATCGAGATCAACCAGAGCGTGTACGGCGCCCTGCTCAACCTGTCCGACGCCCAGACGGGCAGCGACATCGACAACTTCAGCTTCCAGCTGGAGCGGCCCTCCCGGGTGCGGCTGCACTTCAGCTACGACGCCCCGGGCAACAAGAACTACTACTTCTCCTTCGCCGTCGCCGACGCCTCGGCAAACGCGCTCTACACGGCGGCGGTGACCGGCGAACAGAGCGCCGTCGATTCGCCCAACCTGTATCTGAAGCCCGGAAGCTACATCGTTCAGGTGAGCCCCGGGAAGTCCACCTGGCCGGGCGCGTATCAGCTGCAGCTGGAGGGCGAGGACTGCCCCGAGAGCGAGTGCGAGCGCAACGACCGCTGGGAGGCGGCGACGCAGATCGCGATCAATACCAGGATCGTCGGCTCCTTCGCGCAGGAGGACGACATCGACTGCTTCAGCTTTGCGCTGCCTTCGGACGGCGCGGTTCGCCCCTCGCTGTCCTTCGATCCGCTGGAGAGCGCGGGGAAGGCCTACGTACTGACGCTCAGCGACGGCGCGAACGAGCTGGTGGAGGTCGTGTTCGGCGGCAAGGAGAGCAGCAAGGCGGTCAGCCCGATCCTGCTCTCCGCGGGAACCTACTACGCGAAGCTGGAAAACCCGGCGGAAACCGCGCAGGACTACGCGCTGAGCCTGAGCTTCGAGGCGATGGCGGCCGTGGAGCGGGAGCCCAACGACGCGCTGGCGGGCGCGACGACGCTGACGCTGAACGCGCCCATCCGCGGCACGCTGCTGACGCAGAGCGACGTGGATATCTACCTGCTGAAGCTTGCGGAGGAGACGGTGGTGACGCTCCGCTTCTCCTTCGATCCGGCCACGGAGCGGGATGCGCTGTTCACCGTGCAGCTCGAGCAAAACGGAAAATCGCTCTGGAACAAGCGAGCAATGGGAAAGGAGGGCGGCTTCACGCAGCAATTGCAGATTCCGGCGGGAGAGTACTACCTGAGGGTCAAACCCGCCAAGTGGACGAACGCGATCTACACGATCGAGATCGGATAAACCGGGAAGCGATTCATGAGGACAAGCGGAAGAGGAGGAAGAAAGATGAAGATGAAGAATTGGCTCGCGGGACTGTTGGTTTTGGCAATGCTGGCGACGATGGCGATGCCCGCGCTGGCGGCGGACATGGGCGTGCAGATCATCGGCGGCCCGGAGGAGGAAGAGACGGAGCCCGTTTCGATGGACGACATCAAGATTGACGCGAAGATCGAGATTCCCGGCTACGGGAATCTCACACCCACATCGTTTGAATATCTGGATAAGATGACAGTATATTATGCCGGGGATCCTTACTATGGTGAGACATTCAGTTCCGGTGCGGAGGCGGAGTACGCGCTGCTTAAGATGGACATCTTGAATACGACCACTGCAGACAGAAACTACATCTCGTCTTGCGAGGTAAAGGTCATATACGACGAAGACTTCGAATATCAGGGCTGGTGTTATCAATACGACTGGAATAAGAGCAACGGCGATTCGAAGAAATCAGCAAATCAACCGATCAATTCTGCCGACGTCTTCCCGATCGAGCCCATGTACATGGGGCACTACTGCTTTGGTTGCACGCTGCCAAACGCGGTAGTGGAGGGCACCGCCCCGCTGAGCCTCGTCATCAATATCGACGGCAACGAGCTGACCTACAACGTCCGCAAGTGACGCGGATGTTTGGGAATAAAACCTTAGACACAAGACCATTGAGAACAGAACAGGAGGGAATTTCGAATGAAGAAGTGGATTGCGCTGGTGCTTTCTTTGATGCTGTTGGTGGCGATGCCTGCGATGGCGGAGGACTTGGGCGTGCAGGTCATCGGCGGGGATGATGCGCCCGCCGAGCCGCTCAGCCTGGACGACATGCAGCTGGGTCAGATCTATGAGATTGAGGGCTACGCCAAGGTGATCCCGCAGTCCTTCAACTTTTACGATAGCTTCGCCCAGTACAACGAGGGCGCCGCGGGGAACAACGAGATGAAAGGGCGATGGGTATCCGATGCCCGCCAGAACGAGATTCTTGCGGGAGTCGATGGTAATCCGGGAATGTATATGCAGATGGCGTGGAACGACAGCGGCACTTCGGCGGACTTCGCCTGGCTCGCCATGGACGTGATCAACGCCAAGAAGCAGGACTTCAACTTCCTGGAGGAGGCCACGGTGAGCGTCTTCTTCGAAGACAACGGCGACGAGTACGAGTATGCCGGCTGGGTGCGCCAGATGAACTTCGACTTCAACCAGGCCGTCTTCCGCTTCGGCGGCTACGACCAGGCCTACGCGCCCACCGCCGTGGTCGCCCCGGTGGACGTGTCGCCCGTGGGCATGCTCTACACCGGCAACTACGTGTTCGGCTGCACGCTGCCGAACATGGTGGTGGAGAGCAAGGCGCCGCTGCGCATGGTCATCAAGCTGGGCGAGAACGAGCTGACCTACAACATTCGCAAGTGAAGTGAGTGACGCTTCGCCCGCCGCGCTTTGGCGCGGCGGGCGGGGCCCGGTGGCGGAACAGGAGCCGGAGGACGGCTTCTCCGGCCGCTGTTCCGCCATGGGAACGCAAGAAGAAACGGAGGAATCTACCATGCTGTTTGGAAAGAAGAAGAACAACATCGTCGATATCATCGAGTATCGCGGACCGAGGGACGTGCTCGTCTGGCAGCACGATTGCGAGGATTTTAACACGCGCTCCCAGCTCATCGTCAACGAGGGCCAGGAGGCGGTGTTCGTCCGGGACGGCCAGGTACTGGATTCGTTCGCGCCCGGGCGCTACACGCTGGAGACGAAGAACATTCCGCTGCTGCGCAAGCTGATCGCGCTGCCCTCCGGCGGAGAGACGCCGTTCAAGTGCCGGGTGTATTACATCAACAAGACCGTCGCCATGGGCCTGGAGTGGGGCACGGATTCGCCCATCGAGATGATGGACCCGGAGTACGAGCTGGTGATCAAGGTCACGGCCTACGGAGATTTCTCGCTGCGGGTGCGCGACGGCCGGCAGCTGCTGAGCAAGCTGGTGGGCACCGGCACGATGTTCAAGCAGGACGATATCTACGCCTACTTCCGCAATATGATGGCCAGCCGCGTGCGCAGCTGCATCTCCGCGACGATGATCGAACAGCACATCGGCGGTTTGCAGGTCAATACCCAGCTCGTGAACATCGGCAACGCGATTCAGGGGATGCTCGCGCCCGCCTTCACGGAGTACGGCCTGGAGCTGGACCGCTTCAGCGTCGGCAACATATGGGCCCAGGGCCTGGAGGCGTTCAGCGAGGCGGCGAAGCGCCGCAAGCTTTCGATCATGGACGCCAGAACCCAGAGCGAAATCGACATGCTCAAGACGGACGTCGAGGCGTCCCGCATCCGCAAGGAGGGCGCCGCCCACAGCGACGTCAAGCTCATGGACGGCGGCGTGGAGGCCCAGATCAACCAGATGAAGGGCATCAGCGAGCAGGAGATCCTCGCCGCGCGGATCGGCTCCACGCTCGCCGCCAACGATGGCCCCAAGGGCGCGGCGGTGTCCGGCGTGATGGGCGTGGTGGGCATCGCCCAGTCCCCGGCGGGCGAGGCGGCCAGGGTCGCCGAGGCGCTGCTCAAGTCCAAGGCGGCCGCGCAGGCTCCGGCGGAGAAGCCGGCCGAGCCCGCCGAAGCCGCGAAGCCGGACGTCGCCACCCGAATCGCCAATCTGAAGCTGCTCAAGGGCGAGATTCCGGAGGAGGAGTACCAGGCCAAGCTCAAAGAGATACTGGCCGAGATCTGATAGGGGGGTTCGCAGATGAAGAATCGATCCAGGCTGCTGTCCGTCGTGCTCCTGTGGATCGTCGCGGCGGCGTACACGTTCATACTGTTTTCGCTCAAGAGCAAATTCCGCTTCTATTCCTGGGTGGCCTACGCCTTTACGCTGGTGGGCTTCCTGGCGGTGACGTTCACGGCCAGGAAGCCCACCAGCGTAAAGGCGTA
>CANQGC010000049.1 GCA_947600345.1 uncultured Clostridia bacterium | reverse complement strand
CATGGAGCTCACCCGCGACGCGCTGCGCAGGCTGGGCTCGGGCGTGGAGTTCTATCCCGGCGTGGAGGACTGGTTCGACCGGGTGCGGGGCATCGGCGATTCCCTCGGCATGGACGTGGAGCACTACATCATCTCCTCGGGCCTGACCGAGATCATCGAGGGCTCGCGCATCGGGCACGAGTTCAAGGCGGTGTTCGCGGCGTCCTTCTGCTACGACGAAGCCGGGCGCCCCATCTGGCCCTCCTCGGCGGTGAACTACACCTCCAAGACCCAATACCTGTTCCGCATCAACAAGGGCATACTCGACGTCACCAACGACGCCGACCTCAACGCCTACACGCCCGAGTACAAGCGCCGCGTGCCCTTCTCCAACATGATCTACATCGCCGACGGGCTCACCGACGTGCCCTGCATGAAGATGACCCGGCAGAAGGGCGGCTACTCCATCGCCGTGCACAAGCCCGGGGAGACCGAGCTCGCCGACGACATGCTGCTCCAGGGCCGGGCCGACTTCTCCGCCGAGACCGACTACACCGCCGGCAGCGAGCTGGAGAAGATCGTCACCATGCTGATGCGCCGCATCCGCGCCTCCAGCGACCTGTCCATGGAGCACGCCATCCAGGTGCAGCGCGCCCACAGCCGCCGCGGAGAACACGTCCCCCTCGACATCCCCCTGCGCGGCGGCCTGGACGAGGACGAGGCCGAATAGCGGCCGAAGCATCGCCGCCCCGCCGGCGGACGAGAGAAATCAGGTGTGATTTGCCGAACCACACCTGACTTCTTTTTGCCCGCACCCAAGCGCGCGATGCGCGGATCGCTCCGGCGGATTCCAAAAGATGAAGGGAGAGGATCTCCCTGCGGAGCCTCTCCCCGATGCGTCTCTTCCGATGCGTCTCTTCCCTTGTGCCCTTGCCGATGTCAGACCTCCTGCGCGCTATCGGTGGTGGCGGAGGTGGTGGGCAGCACGCCTATGTAGTAGGTGCCCGCGCCGCTCGCCTTGGCGCACAGGCCCTTGAACTCGTTCTCCGCCACGCTGCGGTCGACGGACGAGACCGTGGATTCGCCCTCCAGGAAGCTCACGTCGTAGCCCTCCACGCTCTCCTCCACTCCGGGCACCACGCCCTCGTGGGTATCCAGCATGACGCGCTGCTGCGTATCGTCCATGTAGTAGACCGAAACCTCCTGCGCCACGACGTCGGCGTGGAGCGTGATGCCCACGTTCCCCAGCAGGCCGCTGAGCTCCTCGACATAGTCGTCCAGCGCCAGCTCCGTGCGCACCGTGTAGCCCACCGGCATGGCGGGCATGATGCTGATCCTCAACTCGAACGCGCGCAGCTCCTCCTCCAGGAACTCCGTCTCCGATTCCGAATCCTCCTCCGAATCCAAATCTTCTTCCGAATCCGAATCTTCCTCCGATTCCGCCTCCGGCTCAACCGCTTCGAAGTCGATGGTGCTGATGTCGCACTCGCTGGGATCCGCGCCTTCGTCGCGCCAGGCGGTCATCTGCTCCATCAGCTTCGGCACCTTGCCCTCGAACAGCTGCGTGATGTCCAGCGACACCGTGGTCGCGCCGTTGCGGAACAGCAGCACCTCGATGTCCTGCTCCTCGATCATGCGCTGCAGCTGGGCCAGCGTCAGCGTCAGCGTCCGGCCCTCCGTGCCCAGGCCCTTCGCGCGCACGAACAGCATGTCGGGCATGATGCCCTCCTCGTCCAGCTCGCCGGGCACGAGCTCGCTCTCCGGCTCCTCCCCGGCGTCTTCGGCGGAATCCTCGCCGTCGGCGGTCTCCTCGTCCTCGAAATCCTCCTCATCCTCGGCGGATTCCTCGTCCGCGACGTCCTCCTCGTCCCCGGTGTAGTCCGAGTAGATGGCGAACAGCTCGTAGTCCGCGTCGAGGTCGGCGTCGCCCTGCAGGATGTCCAGGGCCTCGCTATCGCCGTCGCGCAGGTAGTACTCCATCAGCTCTTCGCGGGCATCGAAGGACTCCTCGCCCTCCACGCCGCCGGTGGAGCCCACCGCGTTCTCCCAGGAATAGTCGCCGTTGCTGTTCGGCGTGGCTCCCGGCGGAAGCGTGGGCTTGATCGTGGGTTTGATCGTCGGCTTCACGGTGGGCTTCGCCGAACTTCCGCTGCTCGGCTTGGTCGTGGGCTTCGCCGTGGTTTTGCTCGACGAGGAACCGCTGCCCGAGGAGCCCGTCGGCTTCGGCGTCGCCGTGGGCTTCGGCGTCATCTTGATATAGGTGCGCTTCGGAAGCTCAAAGCGGGTTTTACCCGTCACGGTTTCGTTCTTGCCGTTCTTCTTGTAGATCCATTTCTCGCCACTCTTCAATTTGGTGATCTCTTCTAGCTTCGGAAGAACCGCTTCTTGGTATTTCGCCTCTTTCTTATCCTTCTTCTTTCCGATTTGAACGTTATAGGTCACTTTAATGGAGCCATTCCCCATCACCACGGCCTCGGCAGTCTCTTCAAAGGTGCAGTCGCTGGTCGTGCTATCCTCGTTGGCGATGAGCTTGCCGCTGATCTTCGCTGTGGTAACTTTGCCGTAGTTGTCGATCGTCGATCCCTTTTCGAATATGCCGCCGTTGATCGTATTGTTCGTCTCGGGCGCGGGCGTGGCATCCGGATCAGGCGTGGCGCCGTCCGTGGGCTCGGGCGTGGGCTTCGGGCCGTTTTCGACGGTGCAATTCTTCTCAAAGACGCCGCCGCTGATGGTGCCCAGGTTCTTGACCGTGGCCGTGCCCTTGAAGATCGCGCCCCTATCCGCGGCCTTGGTGGCCTTGGATTCGCCGATGATCTCGCCCTCGTTGGTGTTCTCAACGACGCCTTCAAATGTGCCGTACTCGATGGTTGCGCTGTTCGTTACTTTCGCCTTGAACGTTCCGCCGGAGATCGTGCCAGTGCCGGTATTCTCCACGTCGCCCGTGTAGGTGCCGCCGGAGATCTTGCCGGTGCCGGTGTTCTCCACGCCGCCCGTGTAGGTTCCGCCGGAGATCTTGCCGGAGCCCGTATTCTTCACCGTGCTCGAGAATTCGCCGCCGGAGATCGTGCCCTCATTCGTCACGCCCTTCGGATAGCTGCCGCCGGAGATCTTGCCGGAGTTCTCCACCGCATAGTTCAGCACGCCGGAGCCCGAGATGGAGCCCTTCGCGCTCACGACGATCGTCTGCACCTTCTGGCCATCGGCGCCGGAGGCCAGTATGTCCATGATGATATCCTGCACCTTCATGGCGCTGGTCACGTTATAGACGGTTCCGGAGATGTTGGCCGACCGCTTCACCTGCTCCGCGGCGATGGGCGCGGGTTCGGGCTCCGCCGTGGCCGCCGGTTCCGCCGTGGGCTCGGCGTCGAACTCCTCCGAGGGCTCCTCCACCGGTTCGGGCGTGGGCTCCTCGGTGGGCTCGTCCGCGGGCTCCTCCGCCGGTTCCGCCGTCGGCTCGGGAGCCGGCTCCTCCTTGGGCTCTTCCTTCGGTTCTTCCTTGGGCTCCTCTTTGGGTTCCTCCTTGGGCTCCTCTTTCGGCTCCTCCTTGGGTTCCTCCTTCGGAGCTTCCTTGGGCTCTTCCTTCGGAGCCTCCTTGGGCTCCTCCTTGGGTTCCTCCTTTGGAGCCTCCTCGGCGGGGGACTCGGCGGACACCTCCACCGGGGCTTCGGCGGGCTCGTCCTCCGCGCCGCCGAGCAGCGGCACGAGCGTCAGGCTCAGCGCCAGCAGCGCCACCAGCAGCCTCTTCATCGTCTTTCTTTTCACAGCACACACCTCCGTCGCCCCTGCGAAACCGCAGCCGGGCCATCCGCGACCGCCTCGCCCTTCGCGCGGGCGCTTCCTCGCTCTGCTTTCATTGATATTCATGCGCGCGTTGAAAAAACGCGACCCTACTATACATTATATACCGAAACGCAATGCTCGTAAAGCGCCAATTGTATTTTTTTCCGAAGAGAATTTCGACAAATCGGAGGGTAGGGGGAGGAGGATAGTGCGGACGTTTAGTTTGCTCCTTTGCTCGGAAAGCTTTCGCTTTCCGGGCAAAGCTCGCCTCGGGCGGCCCGCGGTATGGTTTTGGTGGGGCGATGGGGTGCATTGCCGGGCGATGGCTTGAAGCCGCGGGCCGCTGGGAGACGCTGGGCTCCGCCCAGACCCGGTTCGGGCTCTGCCCGGACCTGCTTAAGGGACTCTGTCCCTTAAGAATCTCTGCCAAGGAACCTGAGGTTCCTTGGATTCTCCCTGCTGGGGGATACGGGGAGGACAAGCGAAGAACCCGTTCGCTTGAACGGGTTCTTCGCTTTGCGGCACGATCAGAAAGGGCGGCGCGCCCACTTGAAGTGGCTCTTATACCAGCTCGTCATCGTATTGATCTGCACCTTCCCGGCGTTATGGCTGGCCTCGATGAACTTGCCGCCGCCCAAGTATATCGCCGAGTGGTCCACCTTCCCATTGCCCGAGGTATCGAAGAACAGCACGTCGCCCTTCTTCAGCTGGGAATAGCCTACCTTCGCGTAGCGCCCGTCCGCCGCCTGGCTCGCCGCCGTTCCCTTCATCGAGATGCCCACCTTGCCCAGGCAGTACTGCACGAAGGAAGAGCAGTTGAAGGTACTCGGCGGATTGTCGCTCAGCGCGTAGCGCCTGCCCAGCAGCTGCTTGGCCAGCGACAGCGCGCGGTCCACCTTGCTGGTCGCCACCGTCGCCTTCTTGACCTTGGTGACCGCCTTCTTCAGCGCGGCCTTCTTGGCGGCGCTGGAGCTGGGCTTGCTGCTGGTGAGCGAGCCGGACTTCACGTAGCCGACCGAGCCGGAGCTATTGGACACGCACACGTAGCCGTTGATCGTGCCCAGCTGGTAGACCGCGGAGCCCTTGCTCAGCGTGCCCTGCTTCTTGCCGGAGCTATTGTAGACGGAGACGGAGCTCGCGGCGTACTTCTTGGTCTTGCTGGTGGGGGTCAGGCTGCTCATGGGCATGTAGGCAGAGGCGCCCTTGCAGCTGACCTTGGCCCAGCCTCCGGCGATGGCGGTGATCGACACCGAGAGGTTCTTGGGCACCTTCAGGCTTGAGGAGCTCTTCGATGCCGAGCGGTAGGCCCGGGCGGACGACGAGCACACCTTTGCAGCGACGGAAGCGGAGGCGGCCGGGGCGACGCAAGTGATCAGCAGGAATGCGACCAGCAGCGCGGAAACGAAGCGTTTCGTCTTTTGTAAAAGCATCTCTCAATCACCTTATCCATTCTATTTCTCGCGAATCTGTTTCCATTATATTGCAGAAGTATTTCGGATTCAAGCCACTTTTGCAATTGTTCATACAAACATACCCGCTCTGTTCCCGGTCTGCCTTAATGTTTCGATTTCAAGCGAATTTGACCAAAAAAACGCGCCACTTCGCGCGTGACAAGTGGCGGCTCGCGTACTATAATAGAGGTGCGAAAGCAAAATTAGAATTGCGAGGTGTTTCGTATGGTTACGCGTCCCTCTGAACAGGAGCTTTCCCTGCGCCCGAACATGCGCGGCGGCAACGGCACGGTGGAGCTGAAGGCGCTGCAGAAGGAGCTTCCGGCGCACGTGCGGCTGTTCTCCCGCATCGAGCTGGCCCCGGGCTGCTCGATCGGCTACCACACCCACGAGAATGAGACGGAGCTGTTCTACTTCGTCTCCGGCCACGGCCGCGCCAACGACAACGGCGAGTGGGTGGAGGTCGCCCCGGGCGACTCCATGTCCACCGGCAACGGCTGCGGCCACGCCGTGGAGAACACCGGCGACGAGCCGCTGGTGCTGGCCGCCTGCATCGTGCAGGAATGACGTCCGCGCGCGAGCGAAGGGAAGGGGGAGAGAACCTCGAGCGAGGAGCAGAACAATCGCCATCTGAGCGATGAAGAACTGGACGCCGTGAGCGGCGGATTCGACGAGGATGTTGCCCGGGCCGCCTACCTGAAGGCAACACCGCACAGATAAGGTGGGAGGTTGGAAACCCAAAGGGTTTCCAAGTCGGCCTTTGGGCCGACCGGCTCGGAAGATTGCGAACCCAAAGGGTTCGCAAGTCGCCCGTGGCGACCGCCTCGCTCAAATCAAAGATTTGAGCGAGGCGCCTCTGAATCAAAGATTCGACCGAACCGCCGCGAAAAGGCATCGCCTGATGCGCCGCCGATTTGTGCGGTGGTGCCTAAACGCGCAGGCCGTCGAGCCCCGCGGGGGCGAAGACAGACTGCCGCCGTTACAATTCTTGATTGAGATGCCCGTTCAGAAAAATGTGTTTCTTCCCTTTGAAAAATCCAAGAAAAATGTGCGAAACTGTTCTTGTCCATTCGTCCTTCTCCTTTCTTCTTGGTGTGGCTGGCAGGCCTTCCACCATTCTAGCACAGGGTTGACGAATGGACTACTCATAGCTCTAAGCTTTTTGAACCCCCGCTCGAAGCGGGGGTTTTCGCTGGACAAAAAAGCCGGCCGATTCGCGTGGAATCAACCGGTTTTTGGTACCGCCACGGGGACTCGAACCCCGGTTTTCGCCGTGAGAGGGCGACGTCTTAACCGCTTGACCATGGCGGCGTACTTGGCTGCCGAACTAGGATTCGAACCTAGACAACATGAGTCAGAGTCATGGGTGCTACCATTACACAATTCGGCAATCTGTCAACCGGGCACGGGAACCGTACCCGACCGACGCTGACTATTATATCCCATTTTGCCCGGCTTGTCAAGCCCCGCGCGCGGATTCACCGATCTTTAACCTTGGCTCGGCGCGCGTCGATTCTTGATGAAAATCCGCGAATCCGATTAAGTATTGGTAAACTTCCCAAAAAAGCTTGCATGTTTCGTGATTTCACGCTATTCTTATAGCAAAATCATCCACATGGCGTGGGATCAAAGGGGATCATTAAAATGAAAGCAGTCAACATCAAGCTAAGCCTCGCGGAAAACGTCAAGTACTTCGTCAACATTGCAAACAAGTATCCCTATGACCTCGATTTGCGCGTGGGCCGTCATGTGGTCGACGGCAAGTCCATCCTGGGCATCTTCAGCCTGGACCTGTCCAAGCCGATCACGCTGGAGGTCTACTCCGACCACTGCGACGACCTGCTGGAGGAGCTCAAGCCGTTCATCATCGGCTAAAGCAAAGACAAAAGCAAACGCAGGCGAAAGCCGGGAGCGCCAACCGCTCCCGGCTTTCGCCCGTCCAGGCCGCCCCCACCGTCCCCCAGAAGGGAGAATCCAAGGAACCTCAGGTTCCTTGGCAGGTCTGGGCAGCGCCCAGCGTAGCCCCCGTAGCCCCGCGGCCCGCGGTATCAAACCATTGCCCGGCAAAGCGCACGAACGCCCCATCGCCACCATACCGCGGGCCGCCCGAGGCGAGTTTTGGTTTGGGAAGCCATCGCTTCCCAAACCAAAAGAGCAACCGAACGCACCGCCTTCCCGAACATCCAAACCCCCTCCCCTCCCCAACACAAAATCGCGCGCCCGCGAGGATATCCTTGCGGGCGCGCTTGAGGGATGGGGAGTGAGGAAGCTTATGCGTTGTCGCTGTCGCTCGGGAGCTCCAGGGTCGCCTCCACGGTGACGAACCGGTAGTTGCCGCCGACCACGAGCTGGCCGTTCTGGTCGTCGCTCTGGGTGGAATCGCTGCCGCCATTGTTGCCGTAGGGGCTGCCGCCGTAGCCGCCAAAGCCGCCGAAGAAGTTGCCGAACATACCGTAGTAGTTGTTGTAGTTGTTGTACGGCTGGATGTAGGCCTGATCGTAGCGCACCACGGTGATCTTGACGCTCTCGCCCGCCTTGTACTTATCCAGCACGCTGGTCAGCTCGCGGAAGGAGGTCACGCGCTCGTCGTTGACGGCGTAGATGAAGTCGTACTGCTTGATGCCGGCCTTCTCAGCGGGGCCGTCGGCGTTGACGCTGCGCACGCAGATGCTGGCCGGAGGATAGCTGGTCATAGGCTCGTCCGGACCCTCCTGGTCGACGACGGTGATGCCCAACTGCGGGCGGATGACCTCGCCGTGCTCGATCAGCTGCTGGGCGATGGGATAGGCGGTGTCGATCGGGATCGCGAAGCCCAGGCCCTCGATGCTGACGTTGGAGTAGACGCTGCCGGCGTACTTCAGCGTGTTGATGCCCACCAGCTGGCCCTTGTAGTTGAACAGGCCGCCGCCGCTGTTGCCGTTGTTGATGGCCGCGTCGTGCTGGATGTAGTTGACGTTGCGGGTGGTATTGCTGCCGTTGACCGAGCTGCGCTCCAGCGCGGAGACGACACCCTGCGTAACGGTGTTGGCCAGGATCTCGCCGCCGGGATTGCCGATGGCGATCACCGTGCTGCCGACGACCAGATCGCTGGAGGAGCCGATCTCCACCGGCTGCAGCTCGGCGCGGTACTTATCCTCCACCTGCAGCACCGCCAGATCCAGCGAGGAATCCGAGCCCACGACCACGGCATTGGCCTTCTCGCCGGAGGGCATCAGGATCTGGTAGCTGTTGCCGCTCTCGATCACGTGGTAGTTGGTCAGCACGAAGCCGCCCGCCTGGATGACCACGCCGCTGCCCTCGGAGTAGGGCGTCTCGTCCACCTCGCCGGTGTTGCGGTTCCAGCTCTGGGCGTTGGTGATCACGCCGACCACCGAGTTCGTGTTGCGCTGATAGACGTAGGCCGCCGGGCTGGGATCCGCCACCGGCATCGTCGCCTGCTGCACGTTCGCCTCCGCGAACGCCTGGGCCTTAGGCGCGCCGTTGACGATGGCGCCCACGTTGAAGCCGCACAGCGCGATCAGACAGGCGAGGCCCATGCTCACGAGCCAAACAACCCCGCGCCGCACATTGTGCCTGCGAATGTTCTTCTTCATAATCTATCTCTCCTTTTCAGTCGCTCTTGTCCTTTGACGCTCGCCCTTCGGCGGCGGTTCCCGATCGCTTTCCTCAGGGAACGACTGTATTATACTTCCCAAGTCAGGGAAAGTCAATGAACAAACATTCCTTAATTTATGAACGAACTGTAACTCTTTATTCCGTCAATTTCTTCCATATCTGGAGCCCTCTTCCAGACGAAGCGCGGCAGGCCTCGCCATTTGCAGTATTGACGCGCGCGCAAGCGCATGTTATAATTTTGTAAGAATCCGGAGGGAAATAAGAAACAAAGGAAGCGACGCGAACGAAACCAACGACCGGAAAAGGAGGATTCCATCCATGAAGAGGGCAAGGAACACACTGAGGTATCTGCTGGCGGGTATGCTCATCCTCGCGCTGCTGTGCGGGACGTGCCTGGGCGAGGGTGCGGCGCGCGGCAGGATCGCGGTCTCGAACGCATTTCCCGAGAGCGGCGATTCGTTTGTGGGGGAATGGATCGAGCCGGTGGGCTGCCACTGCGACCTGTTCATCGAGCCCGCAGGCAGCGCCTACGATGTATTCATTTACTGGAGCAGCGGCATCTATGAGCATTACGAATGGCACATGACCGCCACCTACAACCCGGACGGCGAAACGCTCGTCAGCACGGACTGCTATTGCCTGGACGTCACGACCGACGAGTCGGGCGAGGAATATGGGCTGGTTGTGTACACAGATGGTTACGCGTCGTTCAGCTATAGCTACGATACGATTCGTTGGTACGATGGACAGGAAGACGCGGGCGCGGATATCGTGTTTGTGAGGCAGTAGGAAGCCACCCTCCACCGTAACCCCAGAAGGGAGAATCCAAGGAACCTCAGGTTCCTGAAGGTTGGAAACCCTTCGGGTTTCCAAGTTTGGCCTTCGGCCAAACCGCACCGGCTCAAATCAAAGATTTGAGGCGGCGCGCCGCAGGATTCTTAAGGGACAGAGTCCCTTAAGCAGGTTCGGGCGGAGCCCGAAACGGGTCTGGGCGGAGCCCAGCGTACCCCCAGCGGCCCGCGGCCATCCATCCCATCCCCGGCAAAGCGCACCAGCGCTCCATCGCCCCCATACCGCGGGCCGCGCGAGGCGAGTTTTGGTTTGGAAAGCGCAGCTTTCCAAACCAAAGAGCAAACGAACGCCCCGCATTGCGCTCCCCCGGCCACATCCTTTCATCCTTCCATCGCGACAAAATCGAAGTTAAAGTCGCGACGAACCCAACCTTCCGGCGCTTTCCAGGCCGGGAAACCCTTCTCGACAGGCCGCAGGGGCTGAGGATTGGTATATCCTTAGCCCCTGCTTTATTGCGCATCGGAAGGCCCGGCCCTCTTGCGCTTCAGGCGGGGTTTGCGAGGCGTGGGCGGGAAGCGGAAGGGGAACGAGAGTTAGTGGCGGCTGTTTCGAAACGGGGGAAGCCTTCGCTTCCCCCGTTTCAAATCTGCGCCGCTGCGGCCCGCGGTATGGGGACGGTGGGGCGTTGGTGCGCTTTGCCGGGCGATGTATGAATGACCGCGGGCCGCGGGGGTGACGCTGGGCTCCGCCCAGACCCGTTTCGGGCTCCGCCGGTGCCGCGCCTCAAATTTTCAATTTGAGCCGTGGCAGTCCGCCTACAGGCGGACTTGAAATCCCCTGTGGGGATTTCAACCTCCGGACCTGCTTAAGGGACTCTGTCCCTTAAGAATTCCTGCTTAAGGACCTGAGGTCCTTAAGAATCTCCCTTCTGCTTCGCCATCTTGGCGACGGACTTTGGGCCCGTAGATTATGGGCCCAAAGTCCTGCGTTGCGCTTCTCTTGATGCCTATGCGCTCAGCCCTGCCGCTTCAGCACCGTCGGTTGGTCCATGCCCGCCGCCGGGCGCACGGATGCCGCCAGGCCCTCGGTTACATAGATCCGCTTCCCATCGTCGATCAGAATCGCCTCAAACTCCCCGCTATGCGCCCGCCAGTACTCCGTCGCCGCGTCCAGCCCCATGATGTAGAGCGCCGTGGACAGCCCGTCCGCCAGCGCGCCGTCCGGCGCGACGATCGTCACCGACGCCAATCCGCTCTCGGCGGGACAGCCCGTGGCGGGGTCCAGTATGTGGCGGTAGGTCTTCCCCGTCGCCTCGTCCGTGAAGTAGCGCTCGTAGCCGCCGGAGGTGACCACCGCCCGGTCCGTCACCTCGACGATCGCCGACATCGCGCCCTCCGCGCCCCAGGGGGCCTGGATGCCGATGCGCCAGGGCGTGCCGTCCGGGCGTGCGCCCAGGCACTGCACGTTGCCGCCCAGCGACACCAGCGCTGAAGTCACGCCCGCCGCGCGGAAGAGTGCCATCGCCCGCTGGGAGGTGTAGCCCTTGGCGATGCCGCCCAGGTCGATCTCCTGGCCCGGGGCCAGCGTCAGCCTGCCGCTGTCGGGGTCGAAGGTCATCCGATCCGCGCCGACGCGGGCGAGCGCCGAATCGAGCTCCTCCTGGGTGGGCACGTGGTAGTTTCCGCTGGTGAAGCCCCAGAGCTCCATCAGCGGCAGCACGCTGATGTCGAACCTGCCGCCGGTCTGCTGCCAGAGCTCCAGTGAGCGCGCGACCAGCGCCCGGCTATCGGCGGAGAGCGTGGCCGCGCCCGCGCGGTTGAGCTTGCTGATCTCGCTATCGGGGCTGCCGATGCTCAGCAGCGCCTCCAGCCGGCGAATCTCCGCCTCCACGGCGTCCAGCGCCTCCGAGCGGTGCGCGCCGCAGGCGGTGAGCGTCATGAAGGTATCCATCGCCTCCAGGTAGCGCTGCTCCTTCTGCGCGGCCTCGGGGTCGGCTGCGGGCGCGCGCTCGCAGGCGGGCAGCGCCAGGCACGCCAGCAGCGCCAGCGCCCCGGCCAGGAACCTCTTCATCGCGCGTCTCACGTCTCTCTCCCCCGATCCTTCCTCAGTCGAACAGCTCCGGCGGGAGCCTGCGGGTCAGCTCCGCGCCCAGCAGGCCGATGATCAGCCCGGCCGCCATGCCGCCGATCCAGAGCACCGGCAGGTAGCCCGCCAGCTGCCAGGTATCCAGCAGCAGCATCGCGGTGAGGATCTGACCCACGTTGTGCATGAGCCCGCCCGCCACGCTGACGGCGGTCATGTGGAACCTGCCGCAGCGCTTGAGCAGGATCATCGCCGCGCCGGAGAGCAGGCCCCCGGCCAGCGAGTAGGCCAGCGAGTAGCCGTTGCCGAACAGCAGCGCCGCCAGCAGGATTCGCAGCAGGTTCACGCCCAGGGCGGCGCGGTCGCCCATGCGGTAGAGCGCCACCAGCACCACCAGGTTCGTCAGCCCCAGCTTCATGCCCGGCGCGGCGAAGAAGGCCGGAACCAGGCTCTCCAGCCAGCTCAGTATCAGCGCCAGCGCCGCCAGCAGCCCGAAGCGGGCGACAACCTTGCCCCTCGATCTTCCCTTCAAGCGCAGCGCCCCCTATCCTGCCACGGCGTCCAGGCCGAGCTCGTCCTCGCCCGCGACCTCCACCACCACGCGGTGGGGCAGGCAGACGATGCCGTCCCCCACGTAGCGCACCGCGCCCTTGCGCACGCAGAGCTTATCCGGGCAGTCCGCCTCGATCATGCGCACGGCGCCGTCCGCGATTTGCAGCCGGTTGGCGATCCGGCCGTCGATCTCGATGGGAAGCTCCCGCTCCTCCGAGAGCGAAAGCCGGGCGACGATCTCCCCGTCCACGCGGACGACCACCTCGCGGCCGTCCCGGCGATTGACGCCGAGCGCCAGCGTCAGCGCCACCCCCAGCAGGAGCAGGCCCGCGACCAGCAGCAGGTCATTTCTTCCAAAGCGCTTGCGCTTCGCCTCCAAGCCCGGCCCCTCCCTTCGAACTCCATCCATTCTAAGATTCTATCACACATCCCCTTCCAAAGGCAAGCAGAGAAATGTTTTGCGCCTGCCCGGCGCGGGGGCGGAATCCCCACAGGGGATTCCGGGCAGCGCCGATCCTTGCGGATCGGCGCTGGCAGGGCCCGCCTCACGGCGGGAAGGGTGCCCTGCCGGGCACATGGACGCCTCACGGCGTATGCCGCCGCTTTGCGGCGGCAGGGGGTTCGGAATCCCCACTGGGGATTCCCTTCATCGGCGATCCTGCGGATCGCCGATGCCCGCCTGCGGGCGGAGGCCCCTCCCGGGGGGCCAAGGAGAGATGGGGAGCGTCAAGCGCTCCCCGTTCCCTCCTTGGATGCTCCCCTCCCCTTCCTGACCAGGGCTGCGGCCCTGGACCCGGGGCTGGCTGAGTTCGTATTGCCGAGGTTCCGTTATCGGGCCGACAATACCGGCCCTCTGTAGCCTTTGGTTTTTGGGTTACGCCTCCGCTTCGCTTCGGCGGGGCTGCCGCCCCGGACCCTGCTGAAAGCCGACGAAGATAAGATAAAGAAACGCAGCTGACGCAGCAACGGAGAGAAGCGATAAGGGAACGCCGCCCCTTCCCCTGCGTCCTCCACGCTGCGGGCTCAGCCCGCAGCCCCCCGGCCGCCGCGGGCGCGTAACCGCGGCGTAACGAATCCTGCGCAATACGAACTATCCCCGGTAGCCCCCGTCCTCCAACGAAACCTCTCTGCGCGGGGGTCGAGGTCCCCGCGCTCCGCTAAGGTTCGCAGCTGTACTACCCTCGGGTCCAACCCCGGGTCCAGGGCCGCAGCCCTGGTCAGGAGAGGGAGGGGAGAATCCAAGGAGGGAACGGGGGACGCTTGACGTCCCCCATCTCTCCTTGGGCCGCCGGCAGGGGCCTCCGCCCGCAGGCGGCCATCGGCGATGCGCAAGCATCGCCGATGAAGGGAATCCCCAGTGGGGATTCCCAAGCCCACGCCGTGAGGCGTCCATGTGCCCGGTAGGGCACCTTTCCCGCCGTGAGGCGGAACCCCTCCAGCGACGATCCGCAAGGATCGGCGCTGCCCGGAATCCCCTGTGGGGATTCCGCCCCCGCGCCGGTCAGGCGCAATTCACCCTGCTTCCAGGATTCTTGCGCAGATGCAGGTCATGTCGTCGCAGCGCTCCTCGCCGCGCTTGCGGGCGGCCTCGTGCACCAGGCGCTCGGCGAGCTGCTCGGGGGCGCTCTGCGCCTCTGAGCGCACGCGATGTTCGATCATCAGCGCCTCGCCCGCCTCCATCACGCCGTCCGAGCCCATCACCAGCATGTCCCCCGCCTTCAGCCGCAGGCGATGGATCGAGGGCTGCACGTTCTCCAGCACGCCCAGCGGCAGCCGGCCGCCCTCCACGCACATCAGCTCGCCGTCGCGCAGCACCAGCGTCCGGCAGGCCGCCAGCTTCGTGAACTCCGCCACGCCCGTGTTCAGGTCGATCACGCACAGATCCAGCGTAGCGAATATGTCCTCGCCGGTGCGCATCAGCATCTGCTGGTTCACCGTCTCCAGCGCCAGGTCCCGGGCGATGCCCGCGTCCAG
>CANQGC010000048.1 GCA_947600345.1 uncultured Clostridia bacterium | reverse complement strand
TGTCGATCCTCTGGTCGCGCATGGTCGTCCAGGCCTGGCGGATGCTCATCTCGCCGTCCACGCCGGGCATCTGGCGGATGTCGATGTCCCGAATCTGGGGGCTGACGCTGGCGTAGAGCTCCGGGCTGGGGGTCTGGAAGCGGTTGAGCACGAACTCGGTCTCCCGGTTCAGCGCGCCCGCGCGGCAGGGCTTGCAGGGATGCTCCGGGTCGATCCTGTTCTTCAGGCGGCTGTAGGCGATGGCCGCGCAGACGGAGTCCGTGTCCGGATTCCTGTGGCCGATGACCTTGATGGAATGGGTGTTGATCATAGTTATCCCCTCGCACTGGCCGCGCTGCCGCGCGGCAAAATAGCCCATTGGATAGAACGATTATAGCATAGTTTGCCCGCGCTTGTCCATCCCCAGCCGGGCCTTTGCCGGCGGAAGGCGAGGCCGGGCACGGGAGGGCGCGGACGCCTCCAGCGCGCGAAGGGCGCGGGCAAAGCGGCCCGCGCCCTCATCCGCCGCCGCGCGGCGGCCGGATCCGATCAGCCCTCCTTCCTTCGCATCTGCACTCGGCGGTCGATCTCCCGCAGGAAACCGGAGGCGTCCATCCTTCCGGCCATGAACTGCTGCACCAGGTCGGAGAACTCGCCGTCGGTGCGGGTGACGTCCACGTAGCTGTATTCCCGCACCATCAGCCGCTCGCCGTGGGCGCGGTACCACTCGATCTTCTCCGGCGAAATCTTCCAGCGGTTCAGCTCCAGGTCCGCGATCTCCTTCTCGGCCTGCGCGATTTCATTTTCCCAGCGTGGCGCGTCCGCCTCGTCGGCGCCCTCCAGCTTCTGCTTCGCCGCGTCCAGCCGCGCCTGCGCCTCCGCCACCCAGCGCTCGTACTCGGGGCGCGGCACCGGCTCGCTCAGGCTCGGGTCCAGACTGTAGCGGTCGTACTCGTCCAGATGCTTGCAGGCGAGGGCGGCGTACTCCTGTGCCAGCTCGATGTGCCTCGAGAAGGGATTGACGAACACCACCGCCAGATCCAGCGGCAGCGGCGCCTCCTCGCCGGGGACGATGGAGAGCATCGCGGGCATGTTGTAGCCCAGGCCGGTGAGCGTGCAGTCCACGTTGGTGTTCACCAGCGTGTAGCTCCGCTCGCCGGAGGTCAGGCCGTCGGATACGGCGATGGCGTAGTACTCCTCGCCCTCGCTGCCCGGGCTCACGCCCAGCGCGTCCAGGTCGAGCGCCATGATCTCGTCCAGCAGCTCCGCCAGCGTCGGGTCGTCGTAGCGGAGCTCCTCGCCGCTCTTGCGCAGGTGGAGCAGCCAGCTGTCCAGCAGCTGGCCCACCAGCTCCGTGCGAATCTGCACCTGGGTGTTGTAGTCGGGGAATACGCGCACGCTGCCGTCCTCGGGCAGGAGCTCGGGCAGCGTGGGCAGCAGGTCCAGGAACTCCGGCCAGCTGTCCGGCATGTCGTCGATGCCCAGCTTCGCGAAGCCCTCGGCGTCGAAGCCCATCGTCCAACCGCCCACGTACACCGGCATCGCCACGATCTTGCCGTCCAGCTTGAGCGCCTCCTGCACCGCCGGGTACATACAGGAGACCTCCTCCGCGACGCCCGCGTCGTCCAGCGGGGCCAGGTAGCCGCGCTCGCGCAAGGCCTCGTAGAGCTCGTCGCTGGCCATCGTGATGCGCACGTCCACGCTGTCGTCCCGGCTCATGATGTCGTTGAGCACGGCGGCATCGTCGCTGTAGTCCTCGCGGAGCACGGCCATGGCGTCGCTGTGGCCGGCGTTGAAGTCGTAGTAGGCGTCGATCATCGGCTGGAACAGCCCGCCGCCCTGGACGACGATTTGCGTCTCTGGCAATTCGCCGTCGGTGGCGCGCATGCTGATGCCGCCGTAGCTTCCGATGCAGACGTAGCGGTCGCCGGGCAGCAGGAAGCTCGCGCTCTGGTCCGAGTCGCGGGTCATGAGCTCGGCCACGGGCCGGGCGGCATCGAAGTCGAAGCCCTCCGCCGCCATCACGTAGCCCCCGTCCAGGTAGAACAGCCGCCCGCTCTCCGCGCTGTATGCCAGGCCGTCCAGGGCGCTGTCCCGCTCCAGCGGCGCGCAGGCGGGGGTCAGGCTGCCCGATTCCGGGTCGAGCAGCAGGAACTCCGCGCGGCCCGCTTCGAAGGTTTCGACCAGCAGCTGGTCGCCGCAGGCGGCGATCCCCGCCAGGTTCTCCACGTCCAGGAACTCGCCCGCGCCGCCGTCCAGAGATTGAGCGCAGAGCCTGCGCCCCTGGCCGTCGATCCAGGCGTCCAGGTAGAGCTTCCCGCCCGCGGCGGCCGCGCCCTGGAGGTAGCAGAGCTCGGGGCCGCCGCCGTAGTCGGCGGTGAGCGGCCCGGCGTCGAGCTCCGCCGCCTCGCCGAAGGAGACGGCGCCGCCGTCCACGTTCACCGCGCGAATCTCGAGCTTGGTCAGCCCCAGGGCTTCGCCGCCCTCGTAGCCGTCGACTGTGCAGAGGGCGAAGAGCTGATCGTCCACGGGGAACAGCCGCGCGATGGCGCGCTCCTCGCGGTCGTCGCCGGGCAGCGCGTAGTCGACGGCGGCGGGCTGCGCGTCGTCCGGATGCCAGACGTAGATCTGACTGTCGGTGTACAGGTAGATCGCGCCGCCCGCGGCGCAGCCGCCGTAGGGCGAGCCGCTGTGCTCCTGAAAGAAGGCGTCGTCGCGCAGAAGGTTCGCGTCGCCCTCCGCCGCCAGCGCCCTCGGCGCGAGCAGCAGAAGCGCCGCCAGGAGAAGTGAAAGTATGCGTTGAATTCTCATAGATGACCTCCCAAGAATCGTTTTGTCAGGGCCCTTGTCCATTGGATGCAGGGGAGGGGCGGGAGGTTGGAAGGAGGGAGAGGAAATTTATAATTAATAAAGGGGTATGCAAAAAAGAGCGCCGCGCTTTCGACGCGGCGTAGGGTTCAGTCTTCGACGGGATGCTCCAGCAGCATGCGCTTCAATTCGGGCACATCCCATTTCGGCGGTGAAGGCCTCGATGTCCGCGATTTCGCCGAGAATCTTTCTGCGAAGTGCGGCGTCGCGCGCGCTACGCTCCATAGACGCACAACCTCCGTTCGATGGCCAGATCGCTGTCCGCGCGCAGCGGGGATTCCACCACGTCCACGTCCAACTGCAGCATTTCGGACAGCGTCTCTTGCAAACCGCAGATATCGAAGAGCGAGACGGGGGATTCGGCGAACTCCACCAGCAGATCGACGTCGCTCTTCTCGCTCGCGGTGCCGTTTGCGTAGGAGCCGAAGAGCTCCGCGCGCTTCACGGAGTACAGCGGCGCCGCCGCGCGCACCGCGCTGCGAATCTCGTTCAGGCTGCGCATGAAACCCCTCCTCTACTGTTTCGTTACCTTCATTATATCGAAAACCGCCGGGAAATTCAAGCGCTTTTCCCGGGAACGCGGCGCTTTGGTTAATTTTCGCAACAGACTATCCCTCCGCCGCGTCTAAGCGTTATACAAAGTGAAGGGGGCGGGCGCGTGGATGGAGACTTTCTCTTGATCCTGCGGATGCGCGCCGGGGATGAGGCGGCGGTGGAGCGCTTCGTCCGGGAGCACTATCCGGCGATTCTGCGCTACTGCCGCCTGCGCGCGCCCGGCCTCGCCGAGGACGCCGCCCAGGAGACATTCGCGCGCTTCTTCGCTTCCTTCGACCGCTACCGCCACTGCGGCAGGGCGCGGAACTACCTCTACGCCGTCGCCGGGAACGTCTGCCGGGACCTGGCGCGCCGGAACCGGGAGCTGCCCGTGGCGGAGGTGCCGCTGCCGCCGTGCGAGGACGCCGGCGCGGAGCTTCGCGTGGACCTGGGCCGGGCGCTGGATTCACTGCCGCCGGAGCTGCGGGAGGTCGCGCTGCTGTACTTCGCCCAGGGGCTGAGGCAGCGGGAGGTGGCGCGGATACTGGGCGTTGGGCTTCCGCTGGTCAAGTACCGCGTGCGCCGGGCGCGGGAGCGATTGATGGAGCTGCTGAAGGAGGAATGAGCGTGAACCGGAAGATGGACGCCGAGATCCGCCGCGCCTTCGCGCAGGGTGCGCAGGCGGGCGGCTGCGACGCGGCGCGCGTCCGCGAGACCGTGGATCGGAGCCTCGCCGCCTACCGCGCCCACGAGGCGCGGCTGCCGCTGAAGGGCTGGGAGTTCGTGTGGCAGCAGGCGGGCTACGTGCGCAAGCGCTGGTGGCTCTTGCAGGGCGCGGCGCTGCTGCTGCTCTGGCTGGCGCTGCGCTTCGGGGCGCGCGCGGACTCCGCCCGGCGCTGCGTGGGCGTGCTGGCCCCGGCTTTCGGCATGCTGGCGCTGCCGGAGCTCTGGAGGAACCGAAGCTGCGGCGCGACGGAGGTGGAGCGGGCGAGCCGCTTCTCGCTGCGGCAGGTCTACGCCGCGCGGCTGCTGCTGTTCGGCATGGTGGATCTGGTCTGGCTGAGCCTGTTCTTCGCGGCGGCATCGCTGGGCGCGCGGGTGGAGCTGGGCGCGCTGATCGTGCAGTTCTTCGTGCCGCTGAACGTCACCGGCTGCATCTGCTTCGCCGCGCTGCGGGCGCGCCGCTTCTGCTCGGAGGGCATGGCGGCGCTGCTCTGCGGGCTCTGGATCGCGGTCTGGGTGCTGGTGGTGCTGGATCAGGAGCTGTACGAGCGAATCTCCGAGCCCGCGTGGTGCGCGCTGCTGGCGGCATCGGCGCTGTGGCTTCTGCGCGGCGCGGCGAAGCTGTGCCGGGAGAATCCGGAGAGATGGGAGGGGAGAGCGGAATGGAACTGAAGCTTGAGAACCTGACGAAGCGCTTTCGGGAGACCGCCGCCGTGGACGGCGTGAGCTGCGCGCTGACGGAGGGCGTCTACGGCCTGCTGGGCGTGAACGGCGCGGGCAAGACCACGCTGATGCGCATGCTCTGCACGCTGCTGCGGCCCACGTCCGGGGCGATCAGCTGGAACGGGAGGGACATCTTCGCGCTGGACGCGGAGTATCGGGCCATACTGGGCTACCTGCCCCAGGACTTCGGCTTCTACCCGGAATTCAGCGTGGACGACTACCTGGGCTACGTGGCCAGCATCAAGGGCCTGCGCCCGGCGGCGGCGCGGGCGCGGTCGGGGGAGCTCTTGCGCGCGCTGGGGCTGGAGAAGTACCGGGGGCGCAAGATGCGGAAGCTCTCCGGCGGCATGAGGCGGCGGGTGGGCATCGCCCAGGCGATGCTCAACGACCCGCGCATCCTGGTGTTGGACGAGCCCACCGCCGGGCTCGACCCCGGCGAGCGCATCCGCTTCCGCAACCTCATCAGCGAGCTGGCGGGGGAGCGGATCGTGCTGCTCTCCACCCACATCGTCAGCGACGTGGCCTGCATCGCGAACCAGATTCTGCTGATGAAGGACGGGCGCATACTGCTCCGCGGCGCGCCGGAGGAGCTGACCCGGGCGCTGCCCGAGAAGGTCTGGCGCTGCCAGGTGGGGCGGGCGGAGCTCGAGCGCTGCCTGCGAGAGTACCGCGTGTCGAACGTTCGCACCACGCCCGGCGGCGCGGAGCTGCGCGTGCTCGCGCCGGAGCAGCCGCTGCCCGGCGCCGTGCCGGAGGAAGCCACGCTGGAGGACGTGTTCCTGCACTACTTCGGGGAGAAGGGGGACGGCGAGGATGCTGCGCTATGAGCTGAAGAAGGTGTTCGGCCGGGCGGGAGGCCGGATTGCACTGGCGATACTGGCGGCGCTGCTGGTGGGCGCATCCATACTGGCGGTGCGCAGCGTGCCCTGGGTGAACGAGGCGGGCGTGGAGGAGCGCGGCTTCGCGGCGATTCGCAGGCTGCGCGCCGCGCAGAGGGAGTGGGCCGGGCCGCTGGACGAGGCGAAGCTGCGCGCGGTGATCGCGGAGAACGCCAGAATCGCCGCCACGCCCGAGGCGCAGTCCGAGGACTGGCGCGTGAGCAACATCGCCTACGGCTGGCGGCAGGGCTTCGAGCCCATCCGCGAGCTGCTCAACTGCGCCTTCGCCGAGGGCTTCCGCAGCTTCGACGCCTGCCGCGCCGACCGCCTCACTCCGGACGACGCGCCGGACTTCTATCCGAACCGCGTCAGGCTGCTGAAGGATTGGCTGGCAGAGGAGGGCGCGGAGCTCTTCTCCCAGCCGGAGAAGGACTTCCTGATCGCGCGCTACGAGGCGCTGGAGGCGCCGATGGAATACGACTATGCGCTCGGCTGGACGCGGCTGTTCCGCTACCTGCCGACGATTCAGATGATCGCGCTGCTGGTGCTGGGCTACCTGGTGGCGGGCATATTCGCCGGGGAGTTCCAGCAGCGCGCGGACGCGGTGCTGTTCTCGTCGAAGCTGGGCCGGAGCCGGGCGGTGCGGGCGAAGGTGGGTGCGGGGATCGCCATCGTCACGCTGGTCTACTGGGCGCTGGTGGGGCTGTTCACCGCCATCGTGCTGCTCTGCTTCGGCGCGGACGGCGCGCGCTGCCCGGTGCAGGCGAGCTTCGAGGGCTGGAAGTGCTTCTACGGCATCACGAATCTGCAGAAGTATGGGCTGATCGCGCTGGGCGGCTACCTGGGTGGGCTGGTGATCCTGCTCGCGGCGATGTGGGTGTCGGCGAAGGCGCGCTCCACGGCGCTGGCGGCGATGGTGCCGTTCGCGCTGCTCTTCGCGCCGTCGCTGCTATTGAACCTGAGCAGCGCGAGCGTGGACAAGGTCGTGGGCCTCATGCCCTACGCCCTGCTGGACATGGACACCACGCTCTCGGCGTTCAACTACCTCTACCGCCTGGCGGGCAGGGTCGTGCCCTCCGCGCCGCTGCTGTTCGCGCTCTACGGCGCGCTGGCGCTGGCCCTCCCGCCGCTGCTGTACCGGACGTACCGGAGGGCGGATCTGACTTAGCGGCTTGGAATCCCAATGAAGCGCGGCGAAATCAATGCGCGGACTCCCGGGCCCTGGCGTGCAGGGTCCGGGAGTCCGCGTACTTTGCTTCCGTTGCCGCCCCGGCGCTTTCGCCGGCCGGCTATTCCTTTCGCTCCGCGCCGTCGAGTATGAAGGCGCGGAATTCCTCCTGCACGGGGGAGAGGTGCTTCTTCTTGCTGACGAAGTAGAGCTGCTGGCGCATGATGCCCTCCAGCGGGAAGGACAGCAGGCGGCCGTCGCGCACCATCTCCTGCACCGCCACCTCGGAGAGCACCGCGATGCCGATGCCGTCGGCCACCAGCTGCTTGATGGTCTCCGTATCGTCGATGGCGGCGGCGATCTGGAGCTTCACGTCCGGCAGCTGCCGCTTCACCCAGCGCAGGAATTCCTGCTGCAGCGCCGAGTTTGAGCTGCGGGTGATGAGCCGCTCGGTGCCGAAGAGCTCGTTGGGGAAGGGCCTTCCCCGCAGCGCCCGGAAGCGCTCCACGTTGGGCGTGATGATGACCAGCCCGGCGGAGCTGTACTTGTGCACGGCGTACTCCGAGTCCATGATCTTGGTGTTGCTGAAGGCGAACTGGAAACCGCCGGCGCGCAGCTTGGGCGCGATCTCCGAATTGTAGCAGACCGTGATCTGGAAGCCCACGTCCGGGTGCGCGCGCTCGAACTCCGCGATCTTGCCGGAGAGGTAGTAGCGGCTGGTGTAGGGCGTGGCGACGATGTTCACCGTGCGCTCCCCGGAGTCCGCGCGGCTCAGCGCGAACATGCTGTCCCGGTTGAGCTTGAGGATCTGGCGGGCGTAGTAGTAGTAGGTCTGGCCGTCGGGGCTCAGCTCCATGCTGCGCGTGGTGCGGTTGAGCAGCTTTACGCCCAGCTCGCTCTCCAGGTTGCGCACGTAGACCGTGACCATCGACTGGGATATCTGCAGCCGCGATGCCGCGTTGGAGAAGCTGCCCTCGTCCACGACGGCGACAAACGCCTCCAGGTGCCGGAAGTCCATACTCCACCTCTCTGTTCGCTGTCGGTTTGGAATCGACGAAAGTTCCCGATTATTGAAGGATTTGAATAAATTATAGCGGAAAGCGGCGGAATTGTCAATGCGCGGCGGCGGGGATTGTGCGCCGTTCGCGGAGGGGGCGGGGAGAATCCTGGCGGCTACATATTGACATTTATGTTTTAGTAATGTAAAATAAAAAGGGAGAATGGATGCGGAGGGGAGTGCGGACGATGGCAAAGAGGATCGCGTGCCTGCTGCTGGCGCTGGCGCTGCTGAGCGGGTGTTGCCTGAGCGCGGTGGCGGCGAGCTCCTACGGGGAGCTGATCGGCGGCGTGCTCGAGGACATGGAGACGATCAACAAGAGTTGCAGCGGCGCGCCGCAGCAGAGCGCGAACGGCGCGTACCGGCTGGTGGATCTGCTGGCGATCATCGCGATGGAGCGGGATTCCTTGGGGCTCTACGGGAGCACCGTCAGCGGCGTGCTGGAGAGCCTGAACAGCAACAACAAGAACTGCAAGGGCGCGCCCCAGCAGCTCGCCAACGGCGTCTACCGCTGCGCGGAGATGCTGGCGATTCTGGGCTACGAGCTCGACTCGGGCGGGCGCTATGCCAGTTTGATCGGCGATACTTTGGAGCGCATGGAGAGCAACGACAAGAGCAGCTCCGGCGCGCCCCAGCAGGCGGTGAACGGCCTGTACCGCATGGTGGAGTTGCTGGCGGTGATCGCCTATGAGCTCGACAGCGGGGGTCGCTATGGCGACATGATCAGCGGCGTGCTGAGCGATCTGGAGAAGAACAACGACCTCTGCGAGAGCGCGCCCCAGCAGGCGGCGAACGGCGCGTACCGCTGCGTGGATATGCTGGCGGTGATTGCCTACATGCAGGATTCGGCCGGGCTTTGGAGGAGCTCGATCGACGGCGTGTTGGAGTCGCTGAGGACCAACAACGCCAGCTGCAATGGCGCGCCGCAGCAGCAGGCGAACGGGTTGTATCGGGCTGTGGAGATGGCTGCGATCATTGCGTATCAGATGCAGTAGCGGATGGAGGAGGGAGCGCGCAGGGCCGCCCGGTTGGGGCGGCCCTGTGTGCTTTTTCGTGATGCGGAGGGTTTTGGGTTGCGGGGGATGCGGGAGGTTTGGTTTGCTCTTTTGCCCGGAAAGCTTTTGCTTTCCGGGCAAAACTCGCCTCGGGCGGCCCGCGGTATGGGGGCGATGGGGTGGTGGTTTGGCTTGCCGGGGGTTGGATGGATGCCGCGGGCCGCTGGGGTTACGCCGGGCGCTGCCCGGACCCGCTGGGCTCCGCCCAGACCCGGCGGGCGCTGCCCGGACCTGCTTAAGGGACGCTGTCCCTTAAGAATCTCTGCCAAGGAACCTGAGGTTCCTTGGATTCTCCCTTCTGGGGTTACGGTGGGGTTTGCGCTGCTCGTGGGCGCGCCCAGCGCCAGTATGCAGCAGGTGCGGCCCCGCGCGCCGTCCATGCTCCGCTGGAGGGATTTCACCCGGACGGAGGCCTGGCCGCGCAGCGTCTTGCCGGTGGACTGGAGCTTGCCGCGCATCTCCGACGGGCTGAGGTTCAGCGTGGAGCCGATCTCCTCCAGGCTCTTGCCGCTGCGCAGCTTCTTGAAGATGTAGCGCTCCTGGGCGACGAGGGATTCCGCGTCCTTCAGTCGGGCGTAGAGGTTGACGTCGAATACGTTCTTATGTCCCCAGAATGAGCAGATTGTCATGGGTCAATTCCCCCCTTTCATGCGAAGGTGGCTGCATGTGCCGCGTCGGTCGTGGTCTGTGGGTCGGGGATGGTTGTGCTGCGAGGAGTGAAATTTGTTCGGATGCCTTCGGGGGAGGGATTGGGTTGGTTGATCTTTACAAAGCACCGCAATCGGCACAAATGTTGAAGCGTGAGATGTCAGAAATTCACCGGGATGAATTGGAGATATTCATTAAACTTTAACGGAATGTACTCGATTTAATAACCATTATACCGCGCTGGGCGGCGAATGTCCATAGGTTTACGCAAAAAAATTGCGCGAAACGCGCTTTTTCTTATGGCAAAGCTGTGGCGAAACGATGGCGGAGAGGGGGAGACACAGGGAAGGGGAGGCGCGGGGCAGGACGGGAAGCGCGCGAAGGCGGGCATATTGACGCCCGCCTTCGCGCGTTCGGGGATGTCAGGCCGAGGCCAGGCTGTTCAGGATCATGCCCAGCACGATCAGCGCGATGCCCGCCAGCGAGAGCGGCGAGGGCATGGCGTCGCCCAGCGCGAGCACGCCCAGCAGCAGCGTGAAGACCACCTCGCCGGACTGCGTGGCTTCGATCACCGCCAGGCGGCGGGGGTTGTCCTTGACCATGTCGGTCGCGCCGAAGAACAGCACCGTCGCCACCACGCCGGAGAACAGCGCCACGCACAGCGATTGCGCGAGCTGACCGGCGGAGGGCCATCCCGCCCGCGCGAGGGCCGCCGCGGCACAGGCGATCCAGAAGGGCAGCGAGCACAGCGTCATGCCGAACACCCGCTGCTGGGGCGAGAATCTGCCGCCGCACAGCGCCATCATCTTGCGGTTGCCCAGCGGATAGCAGAAGGCCGCCACGGCGATCAGCAGCATCGGCGCCGCCAGCGCGGCGGGGCTGCTTTGGCGCAGCCTGGGAAGCTGCATCAGCGCGATGCCCGCCAGTATGATCAGCGACAGCAGTAGGTTCTTGACCGGCAGCCTTCGCCCGAACAGCGGCGTCAGCAGTATGCCCGCCACGATGGTGAACTGCCAGGCCGATGCGGTGAACCAGCTCTCGGCGTAGACCGAGGCCATCGACAGCGGCGCGTAGAACAGTCCGAAGCCTACCGTGCTCCACAATAGCCACGCGCCCGGCCGCGCGCGGATGTCCGCCAGCACGGGCCGGTACTTCCTGCCCCTCAGGAGAAGCGCAAACAGCAGCGGCAGCGTGAAGAGGTAGCGGAGCGACGCGCTCCAGAGCCAGTGCCCGCCCGACAGGTTCATGCTGCGGTTGAGCACGAAGGTGAACGCGAAGAAGAATGAACCCAGGATTCCCCAAGCCAGTGCCCTTTTCATAGACCAGACCTTCAATTCGGATTGTTATGGTTTCGCCGCGAACGTCACGTCCACCACGCTGATGTCGGCGTCGGTGGCGACGCGCATGTCCGGGCCGTAGATGCCCACGCCGCTGGTGACGACGCTGGTCATATCTCCCACGCGCAGCATGCCGCTGGAGTTTTCCCAGACCAGGCGGCTGGTGAGGTTCAGCGGGAAGAACTGGCCGTCGTGGGTGTGGCCGGAGAGCAGCAGATCCACGCCCGCGTCGGCGCTGTCCCGCAGCGCGCGCGGCTCGTGGTCGATCACGAGTATGGGCATGCTCGCGTCCAGGCCGGAGAGCAGCTCCCCGATGGAGGCGCGGTCCTGCGTGCCGTCCCCGGCGTTGGAGTAGTCCATGCGGCCCACCAGGTAGAAGCCTCCGTCCAGCAGCGCCGATTCGTCGTTGAGCGCGGTGATGCCGCACTCCCGCAGGAATTCGTCCATCTCCGCGCTCCGCAGCGCCTGCGAATCGGGCACGGTGGCGAAGCCGCTGAACAGGTGCTCGTCCAGGTCGTGGTTGCCCCAGCAGGCGTAGGTTCCCAGGCGGCTCTTCATGCCGGAGAGGGCGGCCTTCACCGCCTCCGGATCGTCCATGGTGGACGTGGAGTTGTCGAAGATATCCCCGGCGAAGGCGATCAGGTCGGCGTCCTGGGCGTTGACCAGCGCGACCATGTCCTCGATGCGCTCACGCCCCACGCTGTAGCCCAGGTGGGTGTCGGCGATGAGCACCACGCGGAGCCGATCCAGTGCGCAGGGCTTGTCGATGGCCGCCTCGTAGCGCTTGACGGTGAGCTGGGAGGAGTGAACCGTGCCGTAGGCGCAGACGCCAATCAGCAGCGCCCACAGCGCCGCGCCCGCCAGGAGCTTGCTCGCCCCCTGCCACCGGGTGAAGCCCCGCGCCGCGGGCACGAGGCGCAGTGCCAGGCAAACCAGCTCGATCAGCAGGTAGCAGAACAGCAGGTAGATGGCGAAGCCCTCGTAGCAGTTGCCGATCCGCTGCGTCGCGCGCTGCAGCGACCCGGCGGGCAGCAGGAAGGCGGCGACCATCGCCAGCGCCAGCAGCGCGCAGATCAGGCACAGCGCCCAGGGCGCCGCGCCGCTCCAGCGCTCCGGCAGGTTGCGCCGCAAAAACAGCGCCGTGCGGAAGAGCACGTAGCCGTTGAGCAGCAGGTATGCGCCCAATACGATGGCCAGCCTCATGCGACATCCTCCCCGGCGTCCGCCCCGCCCGCCGGCTGCCCGTCCGCCGGCTGCCCGTCCGCCGACAGCCCATCCGCCGGCTGCCCGGCCGCGTCGCCCGCATCCGGCGCGTCGGCGGAGAATTCATCGATGTTCGAGGTTTCGTAGTCGGTGATGCCTGCGCCGGTGTTCGGGTGGGCGTGGGAGTAGACCACGTCCGCGCTGTAGCACGCGAGCAGCACGACGCACAGCGCCACCATCAGCGGCCGCTTCATCTTCCGGAACAGGTTGTCCAGCGCCGGGGCGACGGCGTAGACCGCCGCCATGCCGCCCATGCCGAACACCAGCAGGCCCTCCGCGCAGATGCGGCCGTCCAGGTTCAGGAAGTAACCGCCGTAGTCCCACCAGCGCTGGCCGCCGTGGGTGGTCTCCAGGTAGTAGGCCGTCATGTACTCCACGAATCCGCAGAGCACCACGGTCAGCGTGAATTCCCAGCCGGGTCGCTTGCGCAGCCGGTAGAGCAGCAGTAGCGCCATCGCGCCGCCCGCGCCGTAGATGGGCAGCCAGGGGCCGTGCAGCGTGCCGCGGTTGACGAACACGCCCTGGGTCACCAGGTGCAGGCCGACCTCCCACAGCCAGCCCACGATGGAGAAGGCGAAGAAGATCAGGATCACGGAGAACACGCAGTAGCGCCGGGAGTACAGCCGGGGCTCATGCTCGCTCCGCTCTCTGCGCCTGGGCAGCGGGTAGAGGCGCATCGGGTAGGCGTCCCCGGAGGCGCAGCTGGCGACGTAGCGCCGGGCGCGGATGCGCATCTCGGCGCGCTCGATCTCCATGTCCTCCTCGGAGGGCCAGAGGGTCAGGCCGAAGGTCTCGCAGAAGAAGCGCTCCACGCCGTTGCGGTAGTGGCGCTGCGGTATGGCGACCTCGCCGGTCAGCGGCGGATAGAGCTTCGCGAGCTCTCCCTCGTCCGCCCTGCGATAGAGGTACTCGTCGAACAGCGCGTCCGCGCCCGGCAGCTTGGCCTCCCGCGCCTCCTGCCTGCGCTGGGCGTAGAACTCCGCCCGGGCCGAGAGCCGGTAGCAGCTGCCGAAGACCGCGTCCGACAGGCCCAGCGTGACCAGCGAGAGTAGGTGCCAGGGCAGGAAGGAGAGGTCCATCACGAACAGCTCCCACTTGTGGCCGTTCATCATGGTTCGGGAGAGCAGGATCGCCTGCTTGCCGCTCAGGCTGGGGTTCTCCGCGAGTATGAAGGGAACCAGCGCGTAGGAGTAGGCCTTGATGGGGCCGCCGACGATGGTCAGCATCCACAGGAATCGCTGCAGCTCCAGGCGAAGCATCGCCAGCGCCGTCCTCCGCCAGCTGCGCACCTGGGCGATGAACTGCAGGCGATGCAGCGGAACGCTCCGGTAGATGCGCCCCTCCAGCACCACGCGGCGCATCATCACCCGGAACACGTTCGCCGCGAACGCCCAGAACAGCAGCGCCACCAGCGCGTTGCCCACGATGCCCGCGATCTCCAGCCAGCGGTTCGCCCCCGCCAGGGACAGGATCGCGTTCTCGATCAGCGCGGAGGGCGAGCCCTTGCTCAGCCCGCGCACCGCCAGCGCCAACACGCCGCGGCTGCTGGCCGCGAAGCCCGGGCGGCCGAAGTGATTGAAGAAGTCGGAGATCGCCGCCAGGTGCTCCCGGCCGTAGCTCAAAAAGCCGAGCGAGTTGCCGTACTCCGCGTCGATGAACGCGGCAATCAGGCAAATGAAAGCAAATACCCCGTAGTGCGTGCGCGCGCTCGCGCGTCCCTTTCGCTTGAGATCCCGGCGCGTCTGCCCGGACATCATAGGAACCAACTCCCTTTATATTTTCTGAATCTTTGGAAAGACAAACCCGCGCCCCACGCGGCGGCGTGGGGCGGGAAGATCAGCGCATCCGGCGCTTGATTTCCGTGATGACCAGGTCTCCGGTCACCGTGCGGTCCTCGGCGGCGAAGGAGAGCGGGAAGTTGTCCGAGAACAGCAGCTGGGCGTTGGGCGGGAACTCGTCGTCCCCCTCCCACACGATCAGCCGCACCTCGTAGCCAGGCACCACCTCGATCTGATATGCCG
>CANQGC010000047.1 GCA_947600345.1 uncultured Clostridia bacterium | reverse complement strand
GCAAGACGATGCTGGCGAAGGCCATCGCCTCGGAGGTCGACGCGGATTTCTTCTCGATCCGCTGCTCGGACATCGTGGGCAAGTACTTCGGCGAGGCGGAGAAGAACGTCAAGAGCCTGTTCGAGACGGCGCGCGCCGCGGAGTCGGCGGTGCTGTTCTTCGACGAGTTCGAGGCCCTCGCCAGCCAGCGCGGCAGCGATTCCCCGGTGATGAACCGCCTGGTGCCGGAGTTGCTGAGCCAGATGGACGGCTTCTCGGTCTCCGACAGTTCGAGCATACTGTTCCTGGCGGCCACCAATCGCCCCTGGGACATCGACAGCGCGTTTCTGCGCCCGCCGCGGCTGACGGAGAAGATCTACATCGGCCTGCCCGACCTGGACGCGCGGCTGTTCCTCGTCGAGCGGGCGCTGGACGGCGTGCCGCGGGAGCCGGAGGTCACCGCTGGGGACATCGCGCGGCGCACCGAGGGCTACAACGCCGCCGACGTCGTCGCCTTCTGCGAGGCGCTCAAGGACAACGCCATCGAGCGGACGATCCGCCAGGGCGAGACCAATCCCATCACCGCCGCCGACGTGGAGCAGACGCTGCGGCGCGTGCGCTCCTCGGTTCATCCCCGGGATATCGAGCAGATACGGAAGTGGGAAGCGGAGACGGGAACCCGCTGAGCCGCGCCGCCGCGCGAACCGCGGACGACATTCATTGCCTGAACGGATGAGGAGGAGGAACCATGAAGAAGCGCATCCTGACGCTCTGCGTCGCGATCTTGACGATACTGGCTTTCACCCTTGGCGCTTGCGCCGAGGGGGCGTTTGACGGCCTGGAGGGCGTGGTGATCCTGACGCCGGACGAGGAGCAGGCGGCGAACGCCGCGCCGGCGGTTGGGGAGCAGTCCGGTCTGGTGCTGACGCTGGGCGATAGCTCGGTCAAGAAGGCCGGGGATACCTACGCCGACATTACCTTCGACGTAAACCTGATGAACTGGGACATGGAGAGTTATGAGCTCAACGACGCGGTGAGCGCGACTTTGTATTACGAGGACGCCTATCCCTTCCCTGGCGAATTCGATTTCGGCAAGGATGTGGAGATCGGCATGCTGGTGGAGGAGGCAGGCAAGCTTGCGTTCTCGGTGCCGCAGATCGTGGCCCTGGCGGACATCGAGGCGCTGCGGTTGGAGCTTACCGTGCTGGAGGATACATATGTGGAGGAGCTGACGCCCTTCGAGCTGCCGGACGAGATGAAGAAGACGGAGCTTCCCTTCGACTACGGAACCCGGGAGTCCGACGCGCTGGAGCTCAAGCTGGGGGATGCGAGGATTCGGCAGAGCTACAACGGCGATTCGGACGAGAAGTACAAGTGGATCACCCAGAGCTTCTCGGTCGTCAACTGGTCGAGTGAGGTGGTGGATTTCGAGGACGCCATCTCGATGCTGCTGACGTACGCGGGGCAGTACGGCTTCCAGGGGGAGATCGAATATCCTCAGGAAGCCATCGACCCGCTGGAGGTCGTCCAGTGCCAGGCGGTCTTCCACGTGCCAAACATCGTCACCGAGGCGGAGGCGGGGGCGCTTGCGCTGCGGATTGCGCTGAACGGCGAGGAGACGGAGCAGGACTACGACCTGGGCGAATCGACGGCCCGGACGTCCTGTCTTGATCAGTATGAAGAGGGTTATAACTACTGGAATGGCAGGGGTGTGGAAAGGAATGAGGCGAAGGCGCAGGAGCTGTTTAAGCAGGTCTTCAAGGAGCTGAAGAGGGACCACGACGATCCCGAGGGCGAGCGCCAGCGCGTGCTGGGCAGGCTGTATGCGGAAGGCTGGGGCACAGAGAAGGACCTGAATAGAGCGCGGGAATTATACGAGGAAGCTGTGGCGCTGGGCAACGCCGATGCGCTGACTGATCTGGGGAATCTGTACTTCGACGGTCTGGGCGTAGAACAGGACTACACGCGAGCGCGAGAATTGTTCGAGGAGGCCATGGCATTGGGCAATGCCCGTGCAATCGCCAGGTTGGGCTACATGTATGCAACGGGTGATGGCATAGAGGTGGACTACGCACGGGCGCTGGAATTGCTCCCTGTCGCAGCAGAACAGGGTGACCCGAACGCGATGACCAATTTAGGCAATATGTACTTGTACGGTGTTGGAGTGGAGCAGGACTATGCGCGGGCATTGGAATTGCTGACAGAAGCGGCAGAGCAAGGCATCACCAATGCAATGGCCAACTTGGGTAATATGTATTTGTACGGCGAGGGCGTGGAACAGGATTACGCGCGGGCGTTAGAATTGTATACTGCCGCAGCGGAACAGGGCGATCCGACCGGATTGAAGAATCTGGGCAATTTGTATGAGAACGGCTATGGCGTGGAGAAGGACGAGGCCAAGGCACAGGAATACTACGCGGCGAGTGAGAAGGCAGAGGGAAATCAATAATTCACGGGAGAGAGACGGACAGTCGAGCCGCCGGTTTTGAGAGGGCTTCCATCGGATGCCGCCGGCAAACGGGGTTGATCCGCGAGTGAGAATTCAAACCAATGAGAGGAGAATTAGAACCATGAAGAAGTACATCCTGACGCTGTGCGTCGCGATCTTGACGGTGTTGGCCCTGGCCCTTGGCGCTTGCGCCGAGGGGGCGTTTGACGGCCTGGAGGGCGTGGTGATCCTGACGCCGGACGAGGAGCAGGCGGGGAATGCCGCGCCGGCGGTTGGCGAGCAGAGCGGGCTGGTGCTGACGCTGGGCGATAGTTCGGTCGAAAAGGCCGGGGAGACCTACGCCAACATCATCTTCGACGTGAGCCTGATGAACTGGGATTTGGAGAGCTACGAGCTGGCGAACGCGGTGGGCGCGGTTCTGTACTACGAGGACGCCTACCCCTTTACGGGAGCATTCGATTTCGGCACGGATACGGAGATCGGCATGCTGGTGGAGGAGACGGGCAAGCTTACATTCTCGGTGCCGCAGATCGTCGCGCTGGCGGACATCGAGGCGCTGCGGCTGGAGCTGACTGTGCTGGAGGATACGTATGCGGAGGAGCTGACGCCCTTCCAGCTGCCGGATGAGTTCAAGGAGGTTTCACTGCCCTTCGACTACGGGACTCGGGAATCGGACGCGCTGGAGCTGAAGCTTGGGGAAGCCAGTGTCAGCGAGATATACAAGGGGGACAAGGACGAGAAGTACAAGTGGATATTCCAGGAATTCTCCCTGATCAACTGGTCGGGCGAAGCGCAGGATGTGGAGGAGAGCGTATCGATGCTGCTGGCGTATGCGCAGAAGTACGGCTTCGAGGGAACGATCGAGTACGGACAGGAAGCCATCGATCCGCTGGAGGTCGTACAATGCCGCGCGGTCTTCCACGTGCCGAACATCGTCACCGAGGCGGGGGCCGGACTGCTCTCCCTGCGGATTGCGCTGAACGGCGGGGAGTCGGAGCAGAACTACGACCTTAGCAAGAGCAAGGCGCTTACCGTGTGGGACTACTTGAAGCAAGTATACGACTACGAAAATCCGCATGCAATAGATGCCTTCCTGAATTCTCCCAACGAAACGAGTCACAGCGCGATCGAAGAATGGAACGGTCATTTATATATGATTGTTCAAATTGAAGGAAACCATTACTTTTCATGGGATAGAGGTGTAGAAATCAGCCAACTGTTGGGCGGGCACTTGGCGACGATTGAGTCAGCCGAGGAGCAGGAGTTCATTCAGGGGCTCATCGAAAAATATGGCAAGGTAAAGTATTATTGGCTGGGCGGCAGCCGGGAAGATGGCAGCTGGAAATGGATTACAACGGGAGAGCCGATTCAGAATATGTATTGGGAATCGGGAGAGCCGAATGAAGGTGACCATTATTATTTGTGGATTGATTCGAACGGTTTGTGGGGCGACATATATAGCGAACATAACGACCTCGATGGCTTCATCTGCGAGTGGGAGTTTTAAGGCACCACCGCACAGAACGGCGGCACGTCAGGCGATGCCTTTTCCACGGCGACTCGCTCGAATCTTCGATTCGACCGAGTCGGTCGCCCTATTGGGCGACTTGCGAACCTTTTGGGTTCGCAACCTTCATCTGCTGCTTGCAAATTCCTCGACTTACCTCCAGTAAGCCTTCGAAATTTGCAATTGCATCTGACGGAAAATTCATTCGCCTGCCGACCACCTTATCTGTACGGTGTTGCCTTAACGGAGTGGGAATCGTGTGGAGATGAGGAGGAAAAACCATGAAGAAGCGCATCCTGACGCTCTGCGTCGCGGTACTGACGGTGTTGGCCCTGGCCCTTGGCGCTTGCGCCGAGGGGGCGTTTGACGGGCTAGAGGGCGTGGTGATCCTGACGCCGGACGAGGGGGAGGCGGGGAATGCTGCGCCTTCGGTTGGAGAGCAGAGCGGGCTGGTGCTGACGCTGGGCGATAGTTCGGTCGAAAAGGCCGGGGAGACCTACGCTAACATCATCTTCGACGTGAGCCTGATGAACTGGGATTTGGAAAGCTACGAGCTCGCAGACGCGGTAAAGGCGACGCTGTACTATGAGGACGCCTACCCCTTTACGGGAGCATTCGATTTCGGCACGGATACGGAGATCGGCATGCTGGTGGAGGAGACGGGCAAGCTTACGTTCTCAGTGCCGCAGATCGTCGCCCTGGCGGACATCGAGGCGCTGCGTCTGGAGCTTACCGTGCTGGAGGATACGTACGCGGAGGAGCTGACGCCCTTCAAGCTGCCGGACGAGCTCAAGGACGTCGAGCTTCCCTTCGACTACGGAACCCGGGAGTCCGACGCACTGGAGCTCAAGCTGGGGGAGATGCACATCAACGATTCATACAGTGGGAAAAGGGACAGAAGGTATAAGTGGATCATACAGCCCTTCTACCTCATCAACTGGTCGAGCGAAGCGGTGGAGCTCGATGAAAGCGTGTCCATGCTGCTGGCATACGCCCAGCGATACGGCTTCCAGGGGGAGATCCTATACGGACATCAGACCATCAATCCGCTGAAGATCGTGCTGTGCCGCGCGGTCTTCCACGTGCCGAACATCGTCACCGAGGCGGAGGCCGGACTGCTCTCCCTGCGGATCACGCTGAACGGCGAGGAGACGGAGTGGGACTACGGCCTGGGCGAGGCGACGAAGCGCAGCGCGAATCCGAGCGGCGACGATGCCGGCCGTCCAATGCTGGGGGTTACCGTGGCCGATGTTGATGGCCCGGAAGAGCCCACGGTGAATTCTCTGCCCATCGGCGCGCAGGTCTATGCCGTGGAGGATGACGGCCCCGCCGACTGGGCGGGCATACAGGAAGGCGATGTCATCACCGAGATTAACGGCGTGCGCATCAGGAGCTACCAGGATTTGACCGCTGAATTGGACAAGTATGCCGTAGGGGACAGGCTGGAGCTGAAAATCTATCGCTATTATGATGAAAGCGGTCGCCTCACCGGCAGCTTTGAGGAGAAGCTGCTTTGGGTGGACCTGTAGGAATCCGCGAGAAGCAATTGGAGGCGGCGCAGCTGATGCTGCGCCGCCTCGCGTCGCCCTTCGGCGTCCCGGCAGGGGCGGGTTCATTCTCCGATTCGCACCAGCTCGATGCCTTCGCTTTCGCCGAGGTTGCGGCTGTACTGCTTGGCGGCGGAGTTGTTCCAGTGCTCGTGCACGCCGGGGCAGGGGGCGGGATTGCCGAGGCCGTCCGTGTAGGCCGTGCCCGAGGGCGCGGCGGGGAGCAGCGCCAGCTCGTGCAGGTAGTTCTCCACGCTGGGGTCTCGCGCGGACCAGTTGCTCTCGACGACCGCCGGTTCGCTGGTCAGGAAGTCCATGCCCACGCTGTCGATGGCCAGCGGGTCCTGGGAGGCGAACAGGCTGGACGCGTAGTCCCCGTCGAAGGGGGACTGCCGCCAGCGGGCGTTCTCGCCGGTGATGCTCGCGCCCTCGCTCGGCGCGCAGATCAGCGCGTCCAGCAGGTAGAGCACCGTTTTGCCGCCGAGCCGGGCGTCGAGCGTCAGGTCCGCCAGCGGGCTGTAGATGCCCATCTCGCTGCGGGTGAGCCACTGGTGCAGGTTCGCGCCCTCCGGCGGCCGCATGCGGTTGCCGTTGATGAAGGAGCCGAAGTGGTTCTTCGCGCACAGCGTCACGCCGTAGCTGTGGCCCTTCAGGTTCGCCAGGTTGATCAGGTAGTCCGCCCCGGTCACGCAGGTGGGGAGGTAGTTGACCTTCCCGCTGAATTCGTGGGACCAGGCGATGGGCGCGGATTCGTCGGCCACGCCCGTATCCCGATCCACGAAGCGCACGCCGGAGAGGACGCCCGATGTGCATAGCTCCACCATGTAGTCCGGGAACAGGCGCGATACGTCGTAGACGCAGATGTCCTCCGGCGCGACGCCCGCCGCCTCCACCAGGGAAGCCAGCAGGCAGCGCAGCAGCACGGGGTTCGTGTAGCTCATGCTTGTCTCGCCGCTGGTATCGTCGTCGTACACGGCGGAACCGTTGATGTTGGCCTTGATGGCGATCCGCTGGCCGGGAACGTAGCCACCCTCCAGCCCGCGCGACTGCCGGTTCGCGGCGAAGAGCGCCGCCCAGCCCGCTTCGGCGGTGTCGCAACCGGCCAGCGCGGCGACGCTGTCGTCCACCATGCGGCGGATCAGGGCTTCGTCGAAGTGCTCCGGCCGCCACCAGTAGCTCTCGCCATCCCAGTCCACGGAATCGGGCTCCCAGGCCCAGACCACGCGACCGGGCATCGCGCCCACACCGCGGCCGAGGGGCTCGTGCTGGGGGAAGATGCCATCGTAGGGGAGCGCGCTCAAGTCCGCCGCCTCCGTTTCTTCGCAGATGCCACCTGCCGCCAGCATGAGCGCAAGGCAAAGCAGCAACGCCAGGATATTCCTTCTCATAGGGCCCACCCTTTCAAAAGCCGCAATAAGTCCCCGCCGTCCCCCAGAAGGGAGAATCCAAGGAACCTCAGGTTCCTTGGTGAGGATTCTTAAGGGGCAAAGCCCCTTAAGCAGGTCCGGGCAGCGCCCGGAGCGGGTCTGGGCGGAGCCCAGCGTCACCCCAGCGGCCCGCGCCTAAATCCAAGCTCGGCAATACGAACCAACGCCCCGCCGCCCCCAAGCGCGGGCCGCCCGAAGCGCCTTTTGATTTGGAAAGCAGAAGCTTTCCAAATCAAAACAGCAAACGCAACCTCCGCAATCAGAACCCCGCCAGCCCCCCCTCGCCGGGAACTTCGCGCTATTTCAGATTCTCCCGAAAGAACTCCGCCATCTTATCAAAGGGAATAATGTCCACCCGGTCGTACAGATCGGTGTGCACAGCGCCGGGGATGATCATGAGCTCCTTGTTGTCCGCAAACGGATTGTCCTCCACCATCGCCGCATAGGCGTCGCGGCTGAAGTAGCAGGAGTGCGCCTTCTCGCCGTGAATCACCAGCACCGCCGAGCGAATCTCGTTCGCGTAGCACAGGATCGGCTGGTTCAGGAACGACATGCAGCCCGTCACGTTCCAGCCGCCGTTGGAGTTCAGTGAGCGGGGATGGTAGCCGCGCGGGGTCTTGTAGTAGGCGTAGTAATCCTTCACAAAGAAGGGCGCGTCCTCCGGCAGCGGGTCCACCACGCCGCCGCCCAGCTTGTATTCGCCGGAACGGCAGTCTTCCAGCCGCTGGGCGCACAGCGCCGCGCGCTTCGCGTGGCGTGCCTCCGCGCTGTCCTCGGAATCGAAGTAGCCCTTCGCGTTGACCCGGGCCATATCGTACATCGTGGAGGCCACGGTGGCCCTGACGCGCACGTCCAGCGCCGCGGCGTTCAGCGCCATGCCGCCCCAGCCGCAGATGCCGATGATGCCGATCTTCTCCGGGTCCACGTCCGCGCGCAGGGAGAGGTAGTCCACCGCCGCCATAAAGTCCTCGGTGTTGATGTCCGGCGAGGCCATGTAGCGGGGCGCGCCGCCGCTCTCGCCGGTGAAGGATGGGTCGAAGGCGACGGTCAGGAAGCCGCGCTCGGCCATCGTCTGGGCGTAGAGCCCCGCCGCCTGCTCCTTCACCGCGCCGAAGGGGCCGCACACCGCGATGGCGGGCAGCTTGCCCTGCGCGTGCTTTGGAATGTACACGTCCGCCGCCAGCTCGATGCCGTAGCGGTTGTGAAAGGTCGCCTTGGTGTGGTTCACTTTGTCGCTCTGGGGGAAGGTCTTGTCCCAATCGTTGGTCATGTTCAGCATCGAAGCATACGTCCCTTCTGGTATTCTGCTTCCATTATAGCCGCTTGACAGGGGTTGTACAAATGGTTATAATTCATATCGTGATATTCTAAAAAGGAATGGTATACGGGGGAGGTTGAGCGGAGCGTTTGGTTGCTCTTTTGGTTTGGAAAGCGGAGCTTTCCAAACCAAAACTCGCTTCGGCGGCCCGCGGTATGGGGGCGATGAATCCTTGTCGCGCATAACCGGAACTTAGATTTAATACCGCGGGCCGCTGGGGTTACGGGGGGTGACGCCGGGCTCTGACCGGACCCGTTCTGGGCTCCGCCCAGACCTGCTCAAGGGACTCTGTCCCTTGAGAATCTCTGCCAAGGAACCTGAGGTTCCTTGGATTCTCCCTTCTGGGGTTACGAGGAGGTATTACTATGGAGATACGCACCTTGCGTTACTTTCTGGCGGTGGCTCGGGAGGAGAACATGACCCGGGCGGCGGAGCAGCTACACGTGACCCAGCCCACGCTATCCAAGCAGATCGGCGCGCTGGAGGAGGAGCTGGGCGTGAAGCTCTTCTCCCGCAAGAGCTTCAGCCTGCGCCTGACCGAGGAGGGACGGCTGCTGCGCGCCCGGGCGGAGGATCTGGTGAAGCTGGCGGACAGGATCGAGGGCGAGTTCGCCGCGATGGATGACCTCACCGGCGGTGAGCTCTACCTCGGCCTGGCGGAGTCCTGGCAGATTCGCCATCTGGCCCGGGAGGTTCGCGCGTTCAAGGAGCGCTATCCCGGCCTGCGCTGGCACGTGACCAGCGGCGATACTGAGCAGGTGACCGAGAAGCTGGACCGGGGCGTGCTCGACTTCGCCGTGCTGGCCGAGGAGCCCGACCGCATGAAGTACAACGCGCTGCGCCTGCCCGAGGCGGACGTCTGGGGCGTGGTGATGCCCGAGGATGACCCGCTGGCGGCGAGGGCGGAGGTTCGCGCGGAGGACCTGGTGGGGCTTCCGCTGTTCTGCTCGGAGCAGGGCTGGCGGCGGGAGATTCCCCGCTGGTGCGGCGAGCGCATGGATGAGCTGCGGCTGGAGGGCTCGTTTCGGCTCTCCTACAACGGCTCGCTGTTTGTGCGGGAGGGCTTGGGCTACCTGCTCACCCTCGACCACCTGATCGACACGCGCCCCGGCAGCGGCCTGGCCTTCCGGCCCCTCGCGCCGCGCTTGGAGGCGAACATGTACCTGGTCTGGAAGCGCCAGCCGTCCTTCACGCCCATCGCCCGGCGCTTCCTGGAGCAGATTCGCGCGGCCTTCGGCGAGAACGCCTAGGCGATTGCTATAATTAACGTAAATCAACGCATCGGGTGATTGACAGTTTCGCCAGGAAATGGATACAATGTAAGTTGTGAATTTGGATGGATGGAGGCTGGGGCAGAGTGCAGCACCCGGAACTGAAGCAGGAAGTGGCGCGCAGGCGCACGTTCGCCATCATATCGCACCCCGACGCGGGCAAGACGACGCTGACCGAGAAGCTGCTGCTCTACGGCGGCGCGATTCGCCTGGCGGGTTCGGTCAAGGCGCGCAAGACCGCGCACCACGCGACCTCCGACTGGATGGAGATCGAGAAGCAGCGCGGCATCTCCGTGACCTCCTCGGCGATGCAGTTCGACTTCGACGGCTATCGGATCAACATACTCGATACCCCCGGCCACCAGGACTTCTCCGAGGACACCTACCGCACGCTCGTGGCCGCCGACAGCGCCGTGATGCTGATCGACAACGCCAAGGGCGTGGAGGCCCAGACCATCAAGCTGTTCAAGGTCTGCCGCCTGCGCTCGATTCCGATCTTCACGTTCATCAACAAGATGGACCGCGCCGGGCGCGACCCCTTCGACCTGATGGAGGAGATCGAGCAGGTGCTGGGCATCCGCTCCTGCCCGGTGAACTGGCCCATCGGCATCGACGGCGACTTCAAGGGGCTGTACCACCGTGACACCCGCAAGATCGAGCTCTACCGCGGCGGCGACCACGGCCAGACCCAGGTCGAGGTGCAGGAGGTGGACATCGACGACCCCGCCTGCCCGGAGATCATCGGCAGGCGCTACTACGAGAAGCTCACCGAGGACATTGAGCTCTTGGACGTGGCGGGGGACGAGTTCGACATCGACAAAATCCTCGCCGGGCAGCTCACGCCCATGTTCTTCGGCTCGGCCACCAACAACTTTGGCGTGGAGCCCTTCCTGAAGCGCTTCCTGAGCTACACCAGGCCCCCGGCGGCGCGGGAGTCTGACGCGGGCGTGATCGACCCGGCGTCCGAGCAGTTCACCGGCTTCATATTCAAGATTCAGGCTAACATGAACCCGGCCCACCGCGACCGGCTGGCCTTCATGCGCGTGTGCTCCGGCGTGTTCGAGAAGGGCATGACCGTCTGGCACTCGTCCACGAACAGCAACATCAAGCTCGCCCAGCCCCAGTCCTTCATGGCCCAGGAGCACGAGACGGTGGAGCTGGCCTACCCCGGCGACATCATCGGCCTGTTCGACCCCGGCATCTTCCGCCTGGGCGACACCATCTGCACCGGCAAGCACGTGAAGTACGGCGGCATACCGCTGTTCGCGCCGGAGTTCTTCAGCCGCGTGAGCCCCGAGGACTCCATGAAGCGCAAGCAGTTTTTGAAGGGCATCACCCAGCTCTCCCAGGAGGGCGCGGTGCAGACCTTCAAGCGGCCGAACATCGGGCGCGAGGAGACCATCGCGGGCGTGGTGGGCGAGCTGCAGATGGACGTGCTGGAGTATCGCCTCAACAGCGAATACTCGGTCAAGACCGTGCGCGAAAACCTGCCCTTCCGCTACGTGCGCTGGATCGTGGAGACGCCCAAGCCGGTGGACAAGCTCCGGCTCACGTCCACCACCGTCCCCGCCGAGGACAGGAGCGGGCGGCCGGTGCTGATGTTCGAAAACGAATGGAGCATCCGCCTGGCCTGCGAGAACAACGAGGGCCTGGTGCTCGCCGAGACCGCCGACCGCATGGTCGCGGACGACATGGACATCTGAGAAGCTTTGCAATCTCCGGGCGAAGGCCCGACATAGATAGGAGTCTTACCTTTGAATATCGTACGCAACGACCTGAGAAACATCGCCATCATCGCCCACGTCGACCACGGCAAGACCACGCTCGTGGACGAAATGCTCAAGCAGGGCGGCGTGTTCCGCGCCAACCAGCAGGTGGCCGACCGCGTGATGGATTCCAACGACCTGGAGCGCGAGCGCGGCATCACGATCCTCTCGAAGAACACCGCCGTGCACTACGGCCACACCAAGATCAACATCGTCGACACCCCCGGCCACGCGGACTTCTCCGGCGAGGTGGAGCGCGTGCTGAAGATGGTCAACGGCGTGCTGCTGCTGGTGGACAGCTTCGAGGGCCCGATGCCCCAGACGCGCTTCGTGCTGAAGAAGGCGCTGGAGCTGAATCTGAAGGTCATCATCGTGATCAACAAGACCGACCGCCCGGATGCCCGCTGCGACGAGGTGCTGGACGAGACGCTGGAATTGCTGATCGACCTGGACGCCACCGACGAGCAGCTCGATAGCCCCGTGATCTACGCCTCCGGCCGATCCGGCACCGCCACCACCGACTGGCGCAAGCCCGGCAAGGACCTCCGCCCGCTGTTCGACTGCATACTGGAGCACATCCCCGCGCCCGAGGGCGACCCGGACGGCAGCCTGCAGCTGCTGATCTCCACCATCGACTACAACGACTACGTGGGCCGCATCGGCGTGGGCCGCATCGAGCGCGGCACGATCAAGGCCAACGCCATGGCCATCCGCTGCGCCTACGGTTCGAGCTTCGCGTCCGCCCCGGCGCGGCTGGCGGGCGTGTTCACCTACGACGGCCTCAAGCGCGTGCCCGCCGAGGAGGTGGGCGTGGGTGACATCGTGGCCATCTCCGGCTTCCCGGACCTGCTCATCGGCGATACCATCTGCAATCCCGCGATGGCCGACCCGCTGCCCTTCGTCAAGATCGACGAGCCCACGATCTCGATGATCTTCTGCGTCAACGACAGCCCCTTCGCCGGCACCGAGGGCACCTACGTGACCTCCCGCCACCTGCGCGCCAGGCTCGAGCGCGAGGCGCTGACCGACGTGTCCCTGCGCGTGGAGGAGACCGAATCCACCGACGCCTTCCGCGTCTACGGCCGCGGCGAGCTCCACCTGTCCATCCTCATCGAGACCATGCGCCGCGAGGGCTACGAGTTCCAAATCACCAAGCCCGAGGTGCTCTATAAGGAGATCGACGGCGTCAAGTGCGAGCCCATCGAGCGCATGGTCGCCGACGTGCCCATGGAGTACTCCGGCGCGGTCATCGAGAAGATCGGCCGCCGCCGCGGCACGCTGGTCTCCATGCACGGCGAGAACCGCATGCGCCTGGAGTTCGAGGTTCCCTCGCGCGGCCTGTTCGGCTACCGCAGCGAGTTCCTGACCGACACCCGCGGCGAGGGTGTGATGAGCGCCGTGTTCGATAGCTACCAGCCCTACCGGGGCGACATCCCCACCCGCAACACCGGCGCGCTGGTGGCCTGGGAGGATGGCGTGACGACCAACTACGCGCTGTTCTACATCCAGGACCGCGGCGAGCTGTTCGTGGACTCGGGCGTGAAGGTCTATAACGGCATGATCATCGGCCGGAATTCCCGCCAAGGCGACATCGACGTGAACGTGTGCAAGAAGAAGCACCTGACCTCGATGCGCAACGCGGCGGGCGCGGAGGAAGCGCTGAAGATCACGAACGTGCGAATTCCGACGCTGGAGGAGGCCATGGAGTTCATCGACGACGACGAGCTGGTGGAGATCACCCCCAAGTCGATCCGCATGCGCAAGAAGGTCCTCGGCACCGAAGCCAGAAAGAAGCTCGAGGCCCGCAAAAAGGCCCAGCAATAATCGAAGAATCCCAGCGCCCTAACGCGGCAGCAAAAGGGAGAATCCAAGGAACCTCAGGTTCCTTGGCAGGAATTCTCAAGGGACAGAGTCCCTTGAGCAGGTCCGGGCAGCGCCCGAAACGGGTCTGGGCGGAGCCCAGCGCGGCCCGCGGCATCCAACCATAGCCGGGCAAAGACAAACCAACGCTCCATCACCCCCATACCGCGGGCCGCCGCGGCGACACCTTTGATTGGAAGCGAAGCGACCCAATCAAAGGGAGCCCGCCACTAACTCGCAGGCGAAGCCTGCCAAAACGCACCATCCAACCAACTCCGGGCTGCCTCCAAGCGAGACAGCCCCTTTGAACAGGAGGGCGAAAAATGCACATAACCAGCGCACAGCTAAAACACTTCCGCAACTACGCTGCGTGCGACTTCGCCCCCTGCCCGGGCGTCAACGTCCTCCTGGGCGACAACGGCCAGGGCAAGACCAACCTGCTCGAGGCGCTGTTCCTCTGCTGCACGGGCCGCTCCCACCGCACGCGGCAGGACCGGGAGCTGATCGGCTGGAACGCGGACTTCGCCTCCGTCCACCTGCGCGCCGAGCGCAGCGACGGCTCCCACGAGGTCGAGATCATCCTCCCCGCCAACGGCAAGCGCAGGATCAAGATCGCCGGCCGCGAAGCCGCGCGCTCGGGCGAGCTCCTGGGCCACGTGACCGGCGTGCTGTTCTCCCCGGAGGACCTGCGCACCGTCAAGGACGGCCCCGCCGAGCGCAGGCGGATGATCGACATGACGCTCTCCCAGCTCCGCCCGGCCTACTACTACGCGCTCCAGCGCTACAACCGCGCGCTCAAGCAGCGCAACGAGGCGCTGCGCGCGGCGACAGTCAACCCGGGCCTGTTCTCCACGCTGGATAGCTGGGACGAGCAGCTCGCCAGCGCCGGTTCGGAGCTCATGCGCCACCGGCGCGCCTACATCGAGAAGCTGTCTGCCGCGGCGGAGGAGACCTACCGGGAGATCGCCGGTGGCGGCGAGCGCCTGGGCGTCCGGTACGCCCCCAGCGTCACCGCCGGGGACGACGCGCGGAGCAACCTGGACGCGCTGTTCGCCGCCCGGGAGCAGGACGCGCGCAGGCTCACCACCTCGGTGGGCGCGCACCGGGACGAGGTGTCGATCACGGTGGAGGGCCGCGAGGCGCGGGCCTACGGCAGCCAGGGCCAGCAGCGCACGGCGGCGCTGTCGCTGCGGCTGGCGGAGCTCCGGGTGATGCGCGACGAGCTGGGCGAGTGGCCGGTGCTGATGCTCGACGACGTGATGAGCGAGCTCGACCCATCCCGGCGGCGGCAGCTGATCGGGCGGCTGGAGGGCATTCAGACTCTCGTCACCTGCACGGACATGAGCGACCTGGCCGGCATCCAACCCGGGGCCGCGTGGCGGGTATG
>CANQGC010000046.1 GCA_947600345.1 uncultured Clostridia bacterium | reverse complement strand
GATGAACGACGGCAAGGGCATCTGACGAAAGGGGGAGAAGAGACATGCAGGTTCAAAAGAAGAAAAAGGGCCAGCTCGCCCGGATGGGCGCGCAGGACAAGTCCATACTGATCACCGGCTACGTGCTGCTCGGCCTGTTCATCGTGGCGATCATCGTCCCGGTGGTCTACATCATACTCGCTTCCTTCATCGACCCCATCACGCTGCAGAACAAGGGCCTGACCTTCGACTTCTCGAAGTGGACGCTCACCGCCTACCAGCGCGTGCTCTCCAACGGCCAGATCTGGACGGGCTTCCGCAACGCGCTGATCTACTCCGTGGCCTTCACGGCGCTGTCGGTCATCGTCACGCTCTTGGCGGCCTACCCGATGTCCCGCTCGGACTTCAAGGGCAGGGGATTCTTCAATGTGATCTTCGTGATCACGATGTTCTTCGGCGGCGGCCTGATCCCGACCTACCTGCTCATCAGCAACATCGGCTGGCTGGACAACCCGCTGGCGGTGCTGGTGCCCGGCGCGTTCAGCGTCTGGAACATGATCATCGCCCGCACCTACTACCAGGGTGTGCCGCGCGACCTGCACGAGGCGGCGGACATCGACGGCGCCAGCGAGATGGAGTACTTCTTCCAGATTCTGCTGCCGGTGTGCACGCCGATCATCGCCACCATCGCCATGTGGCAGTTCGTGGGCATGTGGAACAGCTACTTCGACGCGATGATCTATCTGAACAGCGCGTCCAAGCAGCCGCTGCAGCTGGTGCTGCGCGCCATCCTGATTCAGAGCCAGCCCGAGCCCGGCATGGTGAGCGACATGCAGAGCACCGCCGAGCGCGCCCAGCTGGCCGAGCTTCTGAAGTACGCCACGATCATCATCTCCAGCCTGCCGCTGATGATCATGTACCCCTTCTTCCAGAAGTACTTCGACAACGGCATCATGGCCGGCGCGGTCAAGGGCTGATCCCCAACAACATGGTTTTGCGGGCGACGCCCGCTTGAACGAGAACCAATATCAAAAGGAGAGACGATCCATGAAGAAGTTCCGCAACATCTCCGTCAAGGGCCTGGCGCTTATGCTGGTGCTGATTCTGACCATGGCGATGCTCACCGCCTGCGGCGGCGGCTCCGGCAGCTCCGGAAGCTCCGACAGCAGCTCCGCCTCCGGCACCGACGTCGATCCCGCCGAGGTGGCGATGCCCCTGAAGGAGAAGGCCACGATCTCCGGCCTGACCAACTTCCCGGCCGGCACCGAGGCCGAGCCCAACAACCGCACCATCTTCAAGCGGCTGGAGGAGAAGACCAACGTGCACGTCGACTGGCGCACGATCCAGCAGGACCAGTGGGGCGACAAGATCACGCTGGAGATGTCCAACATCAAGACGCTGCCCGACTTCATCTTCAACGCCAACTTCAGCGACCCGGATCTGCTGCGCTACGCCAAGCAGGGCGTCATCATCCCGCTGGAGGACTACATCGACAAGTACATGCCCAACCTGACCAAGGTGTTCGAGCAAGCGCCCGAGTACAAGACCATGTGCACCGACGCTGACGGCCACATCTGGGCGCTGCCGTGGATCGAGCAGCTGGGCTACGAGAAGACCGCCATCCAGACCGTGGGCTACATGCCCTTCATCAACACCGCCTGGCTGGACGATTTGGGCCTCTCGATGCCCACCACCACCGACGAGTTTGAGCAGGTGCTGCTCGCCTTCCGCGACAACGCGGACAAGCTCAAGGCCGATTTCGGCATCGACGGCGACATCATCCCCATGTCCTTCATCATGAACGACGGCGACAACGATCCCTGCATACTGATCAACGGCTTCGGCGAGGGCTACGGCGATCCCGACCGCGGCCGCCACATCGCCGTGACGGATGACAAGAAGGTCATCAGCATCGCCACCACCGAGGGCTTCAAGAAGGGCATGGAGTGGCTGCACCAGCTCTACAGCGAGAACCTCATCGACCCCGAGGCGTTCACGCAGGAGTGGAGCACCTATGTGGCGAAGGGTAAGTCCGGCCGCTACGGCGTGTGCTTCTCCTGGGACATCGCCAACATCGCGCCCACGCTGGAGGGCTGGGAGCCGCTGCCGGCGCTGACCGCCGACACGCGCAACATCACCCCCGCGAACGGCTCCTTCACCTCCGGCTTCAACCGCGGCCGCTGCGTGGTGACCGCCACCGCCAAGAACCCCGCGCTGGTGTGCTCCTGGCTGGATCAGATGTACGATCCCTTCCAGTCCCCGCAGAACAACTGGGGCACCTACGGCGAGGACGACGACTTCGATATCTTCGAGCTCGGCACCAACGATGAGGGCGAAGAGATGCTCAAGCACGCCCCGCTGGGCGACGCCTCTCCCGTTGAGGTCCGCGAGGCCGAGAGCGTCAACGGCCCGCTGGCCGTGCTGGACAGCTACTACGGCAAGTACGTGACCCTGCCGGACGACGCGGCCTACCGCCTCGACTGGATCAAGGAGATCTACACGCCCGACATGAACGCCAAGTACGTCTACCCGAACGCCTTCATGAGCAGCGAGGACACCACCCGCATCTCCGAGCTGGAGCCCGACCTGACCAAGCGCGTCAACACCGCCAAGTCCGACTGGGTCATGAACGGCTTCACCGACGCCGACTGGGATACGCTCCAGTCCGACCTGCAGGCCTACAAGCTGGACGAGTATCTGTCCATCCTGCAGAAGTATCTGGATTCCTACTACGCGGACGACGCCGGCAGCGCCGATGCCGCCGAGACCGCCGATAGCGCCGAGGCCGACGAGGCCGCAGAAGCCGACGAGGCCGCATAAGCCAGCGAGGCCGAATAAGGCGATATCTCACCCCCACACCGGGGCTGCTGCACTGCGCGGCAGCCCCAATTTTCAAGGAACATTCCGCAGGGCCCTGCGATGGATTGGAGGCTCCATGATCAGCAACAGTTTGCGAGAGGCGCGCCGCCACGAGGAGATCGCCGCGCAGCTCATACCGGATTCGGCTCGCCCGTCCTTCCACCTGTCCGCCCGCTCGGGGTGGATGAACGATCCCAACGGCTTCTGCTTCTACAAGGGGAAGTACCACCTGTTCTACCAGTACTATCCCTACGAGTCCAAGTGGGGCTCGATGCACTGGGGCCACGCGGTCAGCGACGATCTGCTGCACTGGGAGTACCTGCCCTGCGCCCTCGCGCCGGACACCCCCGCCGATCAGGATGGCTGCTTCTCCGGCAGCGCGGTGGAGCTGCCCGACGGGCGGCAGCTGCTGATGTACACCGGCGTCCGCACGGCGGAGCACCTGCCCGACGGAAGCACGCTGGACGTTCAGACCCAGTGCCTCGCCATCGGCGACGGCGTGGACTACGAGAAGTACCCCGGCAATCCGGTGCTGACCGGCGAGGACGTCCCCGAGGGGAGCAGCATATTTGACTTCCGCGACCCGAGGCTGTGGCGCGAGCCGGACGGAAGCTACCGCTGCGTAGTGGGCAACCGCCCCGCCGACGGCAGCGGGCAGATCCTCCTCTACGAGAGCGCCGACGGCTTCCACTGGCGGTTCGTGAGCGTCCTTGCCGAGAACCGCAACCGCTATGGCCTCATGTGGGAGTGCCCGGACTTCTTCGAGCTGGACGGCAGGCACGTGCTGCTGGTCAGCCCCCAGGACATGCTGCCCAGCGGCTTCGAGTACCACAACGGCAACGGCACGCTCTGCCTGATCGGCGACTTCGACCCGGCGACCGGCAAGTTCCATGAGGAGCGCGACCAGGCCATCGACTACGGCATCGACTTCTACGCCACGCAGACGATACTCACCCCCGACGGGCGGCGCGTGCTGATCGCCTGGATGCAGAACTGGGACACGCTGGCCATCGCCTCGCTGCGCGCGCCCTGGTTCGGCCAGATGACCGTGCCCCGGGAGCTGTCCATTCGCGACGGCCGCCTCTGCCAGTGGCCGATCCGCGAGCTGGAGAAGCTTCGCAGCGGGCGCGTGCGCTATGAGAATGTGAAGGTCGAGGACGGCATGGCGCTGGAGGGCATCCGGGGCCGGAAGGTGGACGTCACCATCTCGCTGCGCCCCGGCGATCCGGAGAACGTCTACAACAAGTTCGCCGTCTGGTTCGGCCAGGACGACACCTACCACACGGCGCTGAGCTTCCGGCCGGGGGAGTCGATCCTGAAGATCGACCGCAAGTTCTCCGGCTCCCGGCGGGCCATCATCCACCAGCGCCGCGCCGAGGTGCCGCAGACGAACGGCGTCATCACCTTCCGCATGATCCTGGACCGCTTCAGCGCGGAGATCTTCGTCAACGGCGGAAGCCAGGTCCTGACGGCCACCATGTACACGCCCCAGTCGGCGGACGGCTTCCGCTTCTTCGCCGCGGGCGACGTGCGCATGGACATCGAGAAGTACGACCTGGATGTGTGAGCGGGATTGGATCGAAGCCCACGCTTCGACGGTTTGAGGTGAGAATATGACGAGGGAGAGGGAGCCCCAACGCCGGGGCATGGCGCTGAGCGGCAGGCAGCTCAAGATCCTTGGCTGCCTGACCATGCTGTGCTTTACGATCGCCGCATCGGTGCTCCGCAACGGCGTGCTCCGCGCGAATCAGTTCGGGAGCGCCGAGCTGCTCGTCCGGATCGAGGCGGATCCCCATCTGACGATCATGGCGGCCTGGGCGTCGGTATTGCAGCTGATCGGCAGCCTGTCGATCCCAGTGTTTGCCTTCCTGCTGGTGGAGGGCTTTTGCCACACGTCCAGCCTCCGGCGCTACCTGCTGGCGATATTGGCCTGCGCCGTCGCCAGCGAGGTTCCCTACGATCTCGCCATGTACGGCCGCCCCTGGTCCCTCGAGGGCCAGAGCGCGATGCTCACCTGCGCGGTCTGCCTGCTGATGCTCCGCGGCCTGCGGGAGTTCGACGGGAAGCGGGGCGCGCCCGCATGGCTCATGCGGCTGGTCGTACTGCTCGCCGCGCTATTGTGGACCGGCCTGCTGCGCTGCGCCTTCGGCCCGATTACGATCCTGCTCGCCGCGATCTACTACCTGCTCCGCGACCGCAAGCTCGAGCGCATCCTGCTGGGCAGCGCTGCGAGCGCCTTCTACATCACCGCCCCGCTGACCGGCTTTGCCCTCTGGATCTACAGCGGCGCGCGCGACGCGATCCGAAACAAGTACCTCTTCTACGCCTTCTACCCCGCCCACCTGCTGCTCCTCGGGATCATTGCATACATCCTGGCAAGAACTGCCTGAGAACCGGAAGCCACGCCGAATCCACCATCTGGCTGACCGGCTCGATCGAATCGAAGATTCGATCGAGCCGCCCCGGCAGGCGAATGAATATTTCGTCAGATGCAATTGCAAACCTCGAAGGCTTAAAAGTATCACAACCTATCATGCAATAAGGCAGGATACACTCAACCTGTCAACGTTTACTTTGATAGCTCACGTCTTCACTGCAGATCCAGGTTCACACCGGAGTAAACATGGCACCCAACGATTCAGGCTTCAGAATCGTCTTCGATATCCTTGATCTTTTTCGCAGGTACGCCGCCCACCACGCAGTTGTCCGGCACATCCTTCGTCACCACCGCACCCGCGGCGACCACTACGTTATTGCCGATGGTGACGCCGGGTAAGATTGTCACGTTGCCACCAACCCACACATCGTTTCCGATAGTGACAGGCTTGGCGATGCCCAGGTGTTTTCTGCGACCCATTGGGGACAAAGGATGCCCCACCGTGGTTATGAGGGTGTTCGGCCCGATCATCACATTATCGCCAATATAGATCTCTCGAATATCCAGCATGGTTATGTTGTAATTGCCGGTAAAGTTACTTCCGATATGGATATTCTTTCCGTTGTCGCAGTTAAAAGTCTTGGCAATCCAAACCTTCTCGCCCATGCTGCCCAGATTCTCCTTCAGTACAGTGCGCTGCCCATCAAAGTCCAGCGGATCGAGGGCATTAAACTTCTGACACCAGATAATAGCACGCTCCTTCAGCGCGTCTACTTCCTCATCATCGTAGCAGTATTCCAGACCCGCCCGCAGCTTTTCCAGTTCCGTCACGTTGTTTTCTCCCCTTTTTTCTCTAGTGTAAACTGCTTATTTGTCGATCAGCATAAAAGTGATGAATAAAGGATCTTAAAAAAATAATTTGTCTTCTTTTTCGCCCTTTACCCTTACTTTTATTTTAGGACCCTTCTACAGAACAGAATATATAGAAGCGGAGATTCGGTCAAGCTTCATATAGGGCAACAACGGCCCTTGCATGGTCGGTCTTGTGGTTCTTCGCCTCCGGCTCATTGCTCGCAAAGCGGGTTTTAGCGACCTCTGAAGGCCACTCGGGCTATGAGGGACTTACGACGGAGCTGCGGATAACGAGCTCTGTACCGATTCGATACTTGTAGGAATGCTGGCCTTCCTGGATCAGGCCGGGGTTTTTAATGCGCTTGAGCAATAGATCCACGGCCATGGCGCTAAAGGCATATTTAGGTACGAGGATCGTCGTAAGCGCAGGGGAAGACTTTGCGTAATCTGGACGATCGTTGAATCCGATCAACGAGACGTCATGAGGAACCGAAATACCGACCTCCACCAGGGCCTTCATCACGCCAGCTACGATGGTATCATCGTCGGCGAAGAAAGCGGTGGGCAGACTTGGATGCATTGCGAGATACTTGCGAAAATCCTGATAGGCGCCCTCTTCGGTATAGTTTACCTTAAATACATGGTTTGGATCCAGCGTAAGGCCGAAGCTGGCCATGGCCTCCCGGAAGCCGCGTTCGCGCTCTGCAAAACTGTTGATGGGATTGCTGCTTTGAAGATATCCGATGCGATTGTGCCCCATGCGAACCAGATATTCTACAGCTTGAAATGTACCCAGCGTATTGTTAATCGCTACGCTATCCACGTTCATGTGGGGGAAATCGTTGTCCAGAAGCACATAGGGCCGATTGACGGCGCTAAAGTAACTGATATCATCGTCGAGCATCTCCGTTGCAAATATGATCGCTCCCTTACAGTCCAGGGCATTTAGCCGCTGAATTTGGGGCTCCATGGGATTTCGGCGATCAATGGAAAGGAACAGCGTGTTGTACCCGAAGCGCTGCGCATAGGATTCGATGCTTTCAATGAGCAAGAGGAAGAAGGAGTGCGTGTCCAGAATTTTGCCATCCCGTTTATAAACGACAAAACAAATGCTGTTTTGCTCGGAATGCTGGGAATTTGACTTACTGGCTTCTTTTACTTTCTTTAATAGGCACGAAAAACCCTGCGCCTCAATATCTCGAAGCACCCGTTCGCGCGTTGCCGCAGATATGCCTGGTTTGTTGTTTATCACCAGCGAAAGCGTTGCAGGTGAAATGTTCAACTGGGCGGCAATCTCTCTGTTTGTCATGATATATCCCCCCATTAACGTTCAAGGGTCTGTAAATCCTTCATATAGATTATAAATGAAAAGATCTCCCATGTCAATGGTATTTATAAATTTAATACTGAAATTAGTGCATAACAAGGCGAATTTCAATATAATACCAGCTAAATACATATACAGGACAGGAAAATTTGTATAATATAACTAGAAATAAGTGTAAAAAATCATCTAAACGGCCGGTTGACATCATAAACGTTTATGGATATAATGAAGTCATAAAAACTAAATTTTATAAACGGAGGGAAACAACATGATTGGTTATAAGAAAGTCACTGGAGATCTGGACCTGACCGGGAAGGTTGCCATCGTCATTGGCGGCGCTGGCGGCATCGGGGAAGCTACCGCGAGGATGTACGCCCATAAGGGAGCGAAGATCGTAATCGCGGATTGCAAGCAGAATTGCCCGGACGTAGCCGCGAGCATCGCCGCGGATTACGGCGTAGAAACCCTCGGCGTTAGGTGCGACGTTACTTCGCAGGAGAGCGTTGATGCCATGCTGGCCGCTACCATCGAAAAATTTGGCGAAGTGAATGTGCTGGCTGCCATGCCCGGCTTCGTGGATCTCTACCGGGCCACAGACATTGAAATCGCGAATGTCGAGAAGCACATTGCCATCAACGCGGTGGGTGTATTCCGCGCCTGCCAGGCGGTGGCCAACCAAATGATCAAGCAGGGCAAAGGTGGGAAGATTGTTTGCATCACTTCCCAGGCCGATTTCATCGCCATCAACAAGCATGTGGGCTACACCATGAGCAAAGCGGCTCTGGTCGGCATGATCAAGGTCTGTGCGCTGGAATGGGCGGAGTATGGCATCAATATCAACGGCGTTGCCCCGACGGTGGTCAATACCTACATGGGCGAACGCGCCTGGCAGGGCAAGGTGAAGACGGACATGATCGAGAAGATTCCCGCGCATCGCTTTGCTGAAACGGATGAGATTGCGGCTGCGGTGCTGTTCCTCTCCTGCGACGAATCCAACATGATCACCGGAGAAGATTTGGTGGTCGACGGCGGTTTTACCATCTACTAATTGAAGCATAGTATTTCGTACCTTTGCACCCGACGTGGTGTACAGATAATGTAAGGAGGATTTCATCATGAAGAGAAGAATCGTTGCCCTGCTGCTCACGCTGTGTCTCGCACTGAGCATTCTGCTGCCCGCTACTGCTTCTGCCGACGAAGCCCTGCTGAACCAGCTTCTTGAGGAAATTTCCGGCCTGTCTGGCATGGAGGCCTATGCGTTCTTCAATACGCTCGCAGATCGAGGCCTCTCCCAGGGCGAGATCATCGACTTCTTCGTGAAGCTTCCCATCTCCACCGCCAACCAGGAAGCATACGATCTCTACATGAATGATGCGCTGGATATTTACGCGGAGAGCGCCCCGGAGGGCGTCGTGTACGGCGACTACGAGTGGAAGCTGGGCGATGGTACTGAAATTACCGGCCCCTACAGCGGAAATACCAACCTGAAGATGGCCTATACGGAATACATGCCGGTTCCCGCTGGTCCCATTGGCGATGCCAGCAAGACTTACCGCATTGGCGTCGTGGCAATTTCCGCCATCGACTCCTGGATGGGCAATCTCTACGACTCCATACAGTATGAGGCTGGCCTGCACGACAACATCGAGCTGGTTTGGATGGACTACGGCCTGGATTCCAACGGCTGCGATGATGCCATAGAGATGCTGATTTCTCAACAGGTGGACGCCATCCTGCTGTGGCCTCGCACAGAGGCCGCGACCGCCTCACCCGCGAAGAAGGCCATGGACGCAGGCATTCCCGTCATCACCGTGGACCGCTTGTGTGGCTATTCTGATATCACCGGCACCGTCTCCGGCAATTTCCCGGCCAATGGTGCGCAGTGCGGCGCCTATCTGGTTTGGAAGCTGGCGCAGGAGACCAATGGCGAATCCATCAGCGGCAACATCGTCCTGCTCCGCAAGGCTGCCGGTGTCACTGCGGATACTCTGCGCTGCGGTCCGTTCCTGAAGGTAATCTCCTACTTCCCCGATATCCACATCCTGGAGTCTTACTTCGATAATGATGATACGGAGCAGGGCTTGATCAACGCCCAGAATGCTTTGCAGCAGTACGACAACATCGATGCCGTATTCTGTGAGGGTTTGACGCAAACTCCCCTGGCCGTGGAGGCCATCAACAGCGCCGATCGCTGGAACAGCCGCGCCAATGGAGAGAAGATCATCATGCTGACGATCGATGATACGAAGGAATCCTTCGCTCTGCTGGAGAACGGCACCATCGAAGTCAATTGCCCCTACACGCCCTTGATTGGTGACATCGGCATTCGTTACCTGATTAAGATGCTGGAGGGAGAAGAACTGCCCAAGGACGTTGCCATCCCGAATATTCCCCTGGTCACTACGACCGGCGAAACCGTATTCGGTCTGAAGTCCATGACCTACGATGAGTGGTATCAGTACGCTTCCGGCCCGGACTACACAGCCCAATAAACCTTCGCGCTGATGTCTCGGCTGTCGCAATGTCCTTTGCGACAGCCGACTCTATCAGGAATATACAATCATGAAGGAACTTGCGAATCTAGAACGAACGAAAACGGCAATCTAGCGATGTAGGAGGTATGCTGCCGTGCGGAAAGGAACGGGCCAGATAAAACGGGTGTATCAGGATCTTGCGGAGAAGACGCAAGGCTTGCTGATATCCTTTCTGATTCTGGCGGTTTTGCTGATTATCTCAGCAGTTTTCATCCCGAAGGTATTCCAGCTCAAGAACCTGGAAAACATGCTTAGAACATATGCGCCCGGCGGCATCGTCGCCGCAGGTTTAAGCCTGGTAATCCTCACAGGGGAGATTGACGTCTCCGTGGGAACGATTATGACGCTCTCCATGGCGGTAGCTGCAAAGCTATACGACATCAACGAGCCCCTGACCATCGTTGCAATCCTCGCTACGGGACTTTTTACAGGTTTTCTTAACGGCATACTCATTACGCGCACCAAAGTTCCGTCTCTGATGCTGACGATCGGAATGTCATCCGTCTATGGCGGCCTGGCTTCAATACTCGTCAAGGCGCAGAAAAAGTACATTACGGAAGTGTACTCGCTGACAAACCTGCTTGCCAAGGGGAGCATTCTTGGCATTCCCATTCCCCTGTTCGTCTGCGTGTTTTCTGCCATCGCGTTTGAATTTATGCTGAGGAAGACCGCTTTTGGAAAGAGGATCTACTATACGGGCATGAACAAGCGCGCATCGTGGATGAGCGGCGTGAACATCAATCGCATAAAGGTTATTTGCTTTACCGTCTGCGGCTTGCTGTCCGCCGTTGCCGCGCTGCTGCTCTCCGGCCAGCTCGGAAGTGCTACCGTCCAGTTGGGGGATGGCTACGACGTTACGGCAATTTCCATCAGTGTACTGGGCGGCATTTCCCTCAGCGGCGGCGTCGGAACACTGGTAGGTACGTTGCTTGGCTTCGTAACCATCAGTCTGATGCAGAACATGATGGCCATTGCTGGCTTGGGTAATTATGTCTCGATTACTCTCAAGGGCGTCATGATCATACTCGTTGTGTTCCTTTACGGCCTGAGCGCCCGCAAGCGCACATGATAAGGGAGGGACGTTTTCATCATGAAGCTTAGAAAAATTCTGCGGCAGGAGCTCCTTTGGGGGGCAGTAATCCTTACGGTTTTGTTGGGCAGGCTGACGAATCCTTACTTTTTCGTCAATAACAATATTGACGTAATACTTTATACCACCGCTATTTACGGTACGCTGGCCATTGCCGAATCGCTGGTGTTGCTCGTTGGCGAAATTGATCTTTCCATCGGCATTAGCTCAGTTGTTTCTCCGGCGCTTGCCATTTATTTGGCCAACTGGATAAACACATTGGCGGGCGGTGGCAATATGGTGCGCGGGGGCTACGTGATGATGTCCTGGTGGGTAATCGTTGGCCTTACGATGCTGATTGCAACAGTGACCGGCATCATCAATGGCATCATCGTTGTCAAGGGCCATGTACCGCCCTTCGTCGCTACCATCGGTATGCAGTACACGGTTTCGGGTATCGGCTACATCGTCACGAAGGGCACGCCTCTGTTTATGACGAGGGTCGAGAATTCCGAGGTTCTGGGGGGATCGAAGTTCATGAACCTCGTACCGCTGTGTTTTGTGTTGTTTCTTGTCATAGCTGTTTTCTTTATCTATTTGACTACTTCTACGAAATTTGGCATGCGCGTCTATTCCACCGGCGGCAGCACAAAGTCCGCAAAAATGTGCGGCATCAATACCGATCGCTGGAAGATTTTCATGTATGTCATTGCCGGCGCGCTGGTTGGATTTACGGGCCTGGTGTTTGTTTCCAAATTACAGTCCTGTGACGTCACCCAGACCACGGGCTACGAGATGACCGCGCTGGCCATAGCGATCATTGCCGGCATAGAGCTCAATGGCGGCGGCGGGCGGTTAATCGACACGGTGAAGGGCGCGTTGTTCATGGCGGTTCTTTCGAATGTTATGAGCAATGTTGGCTTTCTGTCCTATCACAGAACGTTTGTCACCGGCCTGTTCATCGTGTTGTTTGCCATCATTCACAAACTCAGCGACAGCAAGCGCCTCCGGGAACTCAACGTCGTAGAAGTTTAGGAAAGCGGGGGAAGATGAATGGAAAACAGGACAAATTCGAAACCGCTGCTCGCAATGAAGAATATTCAAAAGGGATTTAACGACGTGCCCGTTCTGAAGGGGATTGACTTCAATGTCAATCGCGGCGAGATTGTCGCAATCATTGGTTCCAACGGTGCGGGCAAATCCACCCTGATGAATGTGCTGGCGGGCGTACACCATGCAGACAGCGGCGAAATCTGGTTTGAAGGCGAGAAGGTCAGCATCGATGATCCGAATGTCGCTGAGCGGCTGCGGATTGGAATGGTGCATCAAGAGCCCTCGCTTTGCGAAAATATGCTCGTTTACGAGAATATCTTCCTAAATCGAGAGTACCGTTCCGCGCTCGGACATCTGGATCGTCCAAGAATGCGGAAAGAGAGCACCGCCGTGCTGGAGAATCTTGGGTTTCATATCGACGTTGAGCAACGGGTGCGCGACATCAGCCTGGTCAGCAAGGTAATCGTTTCCATCGCCAAGGCGATGCTGATGAATCCTAAACTGCTCATACTGGACGAAGTGACCGCCGCCTTGAATCAGAAGGAAGTCGAGCATCTCTTTGAAATCATCCATGGTCTGCGGGAAAAGGGCCCGGGCATTATTTTCATCAGCCATAAGATTCGAGAGATCGTTCAGATCAGCGATCGCGTATTTGTGCTGCGCGATGGCGTCGAAGCGGGCACCTTTGATCGCACGGTGGATACGCTGCGCGAAAAGGACATCATCAACATGATGCTGGGAGAGAGCAAGTGGAAGGGCGAATACTCCGAACGCGAAATGGGACAGGTTGGCGATAAAATCCTGTTGAGCGTAAAGGGCCTTTCTAAACATGAAATGTTCAACGACATTACCTTTGACCTGCATGAAAATGAAATTGTCGGCTTGGCTGGGCTAAAGGGCTCTGGCATTACCGAATTGATGTATTCCATCTTTGGCATCATGCAGTATGAGGGCGGTGAGTTGCTGATGAAGGGCGAACCGCTGAAGGCGGCGCTGCCCGAGGAGGCGATCCGCCGGGGCGTCTGCATGATTACCAATGATCGCCAGCAGGAGGGTTTGGCGATGGGCCTGCCCATTGAAAACAATGTACTGGTGGCGTCCCTGAACAAGACCCGCGGCAACGGCAAATTCATTAACAAGAAATTGTCCACGGAGATTGCGAAGGATTACATTGCGAAACTTCAGATCAAAACTACCGGCCCTCAACAGCAGGTGCAGTTCCTCTCCGGCGGCAATCAGCAAAAGGTGGTTGTCTCCAAATGGCTTTTTCGTGATTCCGACGTGATCCTCATCGACGAGCCCACTCGCGGCGTGGACATCAAGGCCAAGAATGAGATCTACAATCTGCTTCTGCAGGAAAAGGCTCGAAGCAAAGGCATCATCGTTTATTCCCCGGAGACGCGAGAGCTGTTGAACATCTGCAACCGCATTATCATCATCGACCAAGGCAAAATCATTGCCGAAGTGCATCGCAATGAGGAGCGATTCACAGAAAAGGGCATTTTGGAAATCATGCATTCATATTAACGCTTACTCAACGATTGGATTGGAGAGGAGAATTCACATGCCTGAGATCTATGACCATAACCATAAGCCCGTTCGCCATATGCGCGCGCGCGTCAATGGCATCCGCATGCACTACGTGATCGCCGGCGAGGGCGAACCGCTGCTTCTGCTTCACGGCACGCCCAAGACCCACTTTTACTGGTATAAGTTGATTCCGCTGATGACCGACAAGTTTACCGTCATCGCTCCCGATTTGCGAGGGTTTGGCGATACGGATCGTCCAACAGCAGCGGAGGGTTACGATTCCCTGACCAATGCGCATGATATGGCGGATTTGATGCAGCAATTGGGCTATGATTCCTATTTTGTGCACGGCGAAGACAGGGGCGCGGAGTTTGCCTATGTGCTTGCCGCGAGTTATCCGGATCGCGTCAGAGCGCTTTCCTTCTGTGAGATGCTGTTGTCGGGCGAGGACCTGGACGCCATGTCCTACTTTACGAAGGAGAATGTACGCCGGCAGTTCGACCAAAACGGCACTTGGCAGTGGCACATTCCTTTCTTTTGGATGGCGCATGTGCCGGAATTCATGATCGCGGGCCGCGAGGAGGAATTCTGGTCCTGGTGGATGAAGGCAGAAACATGGAATCCCAACGCGATCGACGAAGTGTGCATCAAGGAATGGGTCGCACATATCAAGTCACCCGGCGGCCTGAGGGGCGTATTGGAAACCTATCGTGCTGGATTCCGAAACGCAGAGATCAATGCGGAATTGAAAAAGAACAAGCTGAAGATGCCGGTTATGACGATCGGCGCCCCCGAGTTTTTCGGCAACACTGTGGAAAAACAGATGAAGGAATTTGCGGAGAATGTCGTGTACAACGATGTATTTGAAGAGTGCGGACACAGCCTTGCGCTGGAAGCGCCGGATCGCCTCGCGGCGGCTCTGAAGAAATTCTTCCTGGCCTGTTAAAGGATTGACGATTCAAACGGGCGGATACAAATTCAGTGGAGAGGAACGACTATGGAAAACCTGAAGGCACTATCTTATAAGCTGCGCCAGGACGTGGTCGAGATGATCATGGCTGGCAAGGCGGGGCACATCGGCGGCGACATGAGCGTGATGGAGGCGCTGGTGTCCATCTACTTCCACGCCATGAACATCTC
>CANQGC010000045.1 GCA_947600345.1 uncultured Clostridia bacterium | reverse complement strand
TTTGAAGCGTCGTGCCTTAGACCCCATTCACCACCGCCCCTTCGAATCCCACCGCCTCATAATTAAACCGCGCGAGCAAGCTCGCGCGGCATCTGGCGGAGGCGGTGGGATACGATTCGCGCCTGCGGGCTTGGTCGGGGGCGGCTCTGGGGTCCACAGGACCCCATTCACTCCCGCCCCTTCGAATCCCACCGCCTCAAAATAAAACCGCGCGAGCAGGCTCGCGCGGCATCTGGCGGAGGCGGTGGGATTCGAATTCGCGGGTCGGTCTGAAATCTGGTAAAATCAAGAACAATCGACTATTGAAAACCCTTGCAAAATCAGCACTTTCCCGTTCCATAATGCAATCTGGTAAAACCAAATAGAATCGTCTTTGGGGTAAAAATAGGGGTCAGAATTGGGGTACAAAATCCAGCTTCACATAGGCAAAAATGGGAGGCTTTCGCCTCCCTCTTGCAATTAGTGAATCATCGTCAGCATCCACGCGAGATTAGAAGCTGCAAGGACGATCACGGCTACGGTCAGCGCCACGGTCAAGCGCCTGGCGTGTCTTTCGGCGCGCACCATTTCAGATTCATACACAATATAGGGTACATGCTCCATTATTCTGCCCCTCTCCGTCCTCGCTCGCTGCATATCCGAAAGCGGCGGCGATCATAGAATCAGCCTCGGGCAAGCCTAGCCATCCGGGGACATAGGTTTCAATCGTCCCCTTCAAGTCTTTCAAGGCTTGAATATCTTGCAGGTGTCCGACGAAAACTCGATCTGCTCCAAGGTTAATATCGTGCTGCTCCGCGTATCGCTGGACAAGCTGCGTCATCGTCGCGTTATCACGGTTGCGGTCAAGAATAGCGCGCAAGTCTTTTTCGGTCAGTTTCACGCCTACGCCTAGAAGTCGCGCATCATCGGTCAGTTGGCTGCCGTCCAATTCGTCGGCGCGTTCCAGCTCCGCGATAGCGTCATCCACAAGGCCGGTGGCCTTTCCAATCGCGCTAGTTCTAGCCTTTTCAAGCTGTAGGTGGAGGGCTGCAAGTTGCGGCTGTAGGTTTTTCTCAAAATAGGTTTGTGAGAACATTTCCTTCTTGCCCTCGATCTCCGCGATCTTCGCGGTCAGTTCTCGAATCTCTTTCACGCTGTCATGCAACGAAACACACACTTTTTCAATAGTCGCCATAGTTTCAAGTCTCCTTTTTTATTGGTTTGTAGTTTGGTAGCCGGATAAGTCCGCATTGTTTACGCCGACCGTCCCATAGACCGCACCTCGCCAGCACACACGGTCTATGCTGCCGCATCGGGCAAAGTCGGAGGCCAGGGTCGCCGGTTTCGTCTGCCTCCGTGGGGCTAGGCTTCACAAGGGCACATAGAGCATCCTCACGGTAGAAATTACAGTCGCGTCTACACCTAGTCTCAAAGCCTCGCGCACTTGAAAACGGGCACTCTGTACCATCCAGAAAAAGCGGGGGCGGGGGCGGCGGTGTTTCGTCCAGCTCCATATTCTGCAAGTAGCTTTCGGGAAGCGGGCCGCGCGTCGTCGTAATGGTACATTCATATTCGGCCATATTCCCGTTCATTCGATAGCGCCGCCCGACTTTATCAATCTTCCATTCGTCCATTGATTACACCTCACTTTATTGCGCATTTGTCGCCGCCCGCCAACTTGTCCAGAATCGCCGCCACCTGCCGCAAATCGTTTCCTTCTGCAAGCCGAATAAAATCAACATCGTCACGTGATATAAATTCATTCGCCGTGATTTCTGTTTCGTCGCCGCTCGCCAGCCTGCATAGAATCATTGTCGGACGCGGACGTAGGCGGTCAACTCGGGCCTGTAACTCTTTGATTGTCACCTGTTTTGCCCTTCTTCGAGTCTGCGGAGCACGTCTTCAAGCTCAGCCAGCTTTCGGGCGGTTTCATTCTTTTCAATGATTCGCAGGGCAAATTCTAGTACACCTCTAGCCGCTGAAACGCGCGCAGGAGCGGCTTCCATAGCATCCTCGGCTATTTCCATCAACACGGTTAAAGCCGGCGAGAGGGCCATTTTTGCCGATGTGACGGCTTCATCAAGAAGCTGCGCTAATATGCGTTCATATGCTTCTTTGAAATCATCGTCGCTTAAATAGCCTCGTAATGTAGCCTCTGTGATTTTAGCTTTCATTGCGGCCTCGCGTCGGGTGCTGGAAGTCAGCATAGCGCGCAAGGCTTTTTCCTTCTTATCCGTCATAAATATTCATCTCCATTTCTGCGAATTATCGCTTTTTATCATTTTTTATCGGTTTACGCTTCGATTAGCTGCTTTCGCAACTGTTCTTTGCCTGCACTTGCTACCAATCGGCGGACACGCTCCTCGGGCAGATGGAGGTCAAGCGTTGCGCTTGCAATTCGATCTGAAATCCGAGGGCCATATCCGAGGTTATCCGGCTCGGCGTTGGCGGTGAAGATTGTTGGGCGGCAGGTCTTTAGTCGTTCATCCACGATTGAAAACAGGATTTCATTCACCCATTCGGATTTCTTTTCAGCGCCTATATCGTCAAGAATTAGCACCTCGGCGCGTTGTGCCCGCTCCACTTCATCGGTCTTTCGATCATAGCTTTCTTTGTCAAAGCTCGCCTTGATGCTGCGAAGTAGTTCCGGCATTGAATACCAGACAACCCGTTTTCCTGCCTCGGCAAGGGAATTTCCGAGGATTGAGGCAAGGAAGGTTTTGCCGCTGCCGCGTTCACGCGACCAAAGATAGAGGCCGCAACCGCGATGGGTTTTTCTGATTTCGTCGAATCTTTCAACGTATCGTTGCACGATTTTGAGAACTTCCCGCGCTGTACCTTGATTCGGTGCTGAATAATACTCCGGGCGGAAATGTTCAAATCGGCGATTCTGGAAGAAAGTCGGAACGCCGTTCAATGTGGCGGGACAATCTGCAAAAAGTATCTCCGGGTCTGCTTGAAATCTCGGGACTTCATCCTCACCAATCACGAGGGTCACGCCGTGGGCTTCATCGTGTAGGCGAATGGGATTGTTTGGAGCGGTGTAAGATTCCACATAGTTAAGTTCCTTCTGCAAAGGCTTGTTCAAAAAGCTGTTTCCGTTCTGGGTCGATATTCGACCAATCATCGGTTGCAGAATCGCTTCCAGCGACTCCATCTCGGCCAAGTCCTATACCTCCATTTCCTTGTTTTTGGGTGTTCCAATAGTCTAAAGCTGCTTCCCAATCTTGCATCGGGTTATTTCCCATCTTCCAGCCTCTTGCTTTGTAATAGCTAATAAAACGTTGCCCATTAACATTGAGATTGTGTTCTGCAATATAATCTTGAACCTGCTTCAAAGATGGGGGAATAAAGCGAGGGTGTTTGTAGGTTTCGAGAGTATCAAGACCGGGATGTGAAACGGTTGCAACAGGGCTAATATACTTCTGCTGGGCTATGCTCTGCTGGGCTGGGCTATTCTCGGATTCCATTGGATTCCAGCGGATTCCAGCGGAATCCATAATGATGTATCTCCCATTTTCGTCTTTTTCAAGCATAGCATATTCATGGGGAAAGGCGACTTTGTGCTGCCTGTCATTCTTCCTTGTGTTCGCTCTATCCCAATCACGCATCAAAACAACACCTGAATTGAACCGATAAACGAAATCTGCCGTTATCAATTCTGATAGAATACTATCGTCAACATTGATTGCCCGCATGATTCTCTTTGCCCCTGCGACAAAGCCAAATTCATCCGCTTCTATCGTGAATTGAAGGAAAAGAGCTTGTGCAGCGTAGGACATTGAAATGAATTCGTCGGAACAAACAATATCTCGATGAATCATTCGCCGAACGGCCACCGGGTCAAGCCTCCCTTGAAGCACGATCTAACCATTCGCGCAAAGCATCGGCAGGAATTATAATTCGTCGTTCCGAAACCTTGACGGCAGGGAATCCGGTCTTTTTTGTTAGAGCATAGGCAAGCGGTTTTGAAACACCTAGAATCCGGCTTAGTTCATCCACGTTGTACGCCAGCTTTTGATTAAATTCATCCATTGTTTTCATCTTCCTTTGCCTGCAAAGATGCTCTCTTTCGCCAATAATTCTGATTATAGATTCGCACCTTATCTTTGTTCTTTGCTCTCCATTCCCGAAAATACTGTGCTCTTGTTTCGCGTTCTTGTTGGGTCAATGGCTTGTTACTCTGATTCAAATTAAATTCGCTCCTTTCGTTTCTCTTTTGCTTGACAAGTTTCGTTTTACTTGCTATAATCATTGTAGGACAACAGAAACGAAAAGTCAAGCGTTTCGAAGCGCATGACGGAAAGTTCAACAGAAACGCACTTTCAGTGTGGGAGGATGGTATCATGACAAGAAAAGCGAAACCGCGCTATGAAACAGAAACCGATGTATTTCCAACTAGATTGCGTGGGCTTATGGAAGAACGGAACGTGACGCAAAGGCAACTTGCAGCCGTTGTGGGGATGCGTCCACAAACAATTAGTTTGTATATCGGAGGGCAGAGTGTGCCGGACATAAACTGTCTGAAAAAGATTGCTGATTTTTTCGACGTGCAGGCAGATTATTTGATTGACCGTACAGAGGTTCAATCAAGGGACTTGGATGTACAAAATGCGTGTAGTTGCGCAGGGATTTCTGAAAAGGCTTTGAAATCGCTCCAAAAACTCACAAAAGACAACGCCGAGGCTGTAAACGCTATACTTGCATCTCCAAATTTTGGAAAGTTCATTGAGTACATCGTAAAAAGTGTCCGCTATGCCGACAACCGAGGAATACTGATTGCACAAAACATAATGGCAAGATTGAAAGAAGAGGAAAGTCCGTTTCCGGCTGAGGATATGGAGAATCTATTCAAATTCGGTGCAAAGGAAGCATCAAGAAAACTGTTTGAGGAAGTTTCAAAGCATTTATACGAAATTGGAATCAAATAAAACATAGCGATTGCATTTTGAGGAGGTACAAACAATGGCAAAGAAAAAAGCCGCGAACAATGCCGGGACAATTCGCCAGCGGGCAGACGGTCGCTGGGAAGGGCGCGTTACGCTGGGGACGAATCCGGGCACGGGTAAACCGATTCGGAAATCCGTCTACGGGGCGACGCAAAAGGAAGTCCGTCAAGCGATGCAGAAAATCCTTGTCGAAGTGGATGAAGGCATTTATACGCAACCGTCAAAGCTCACGGTGAAGCAATGGAGCGAGGAATGGCTGCGGGAATACACGCCCGACGTGAAGCCCTCCACCCGGGCGCGGTATGAATCGGATTTCCGAAATCATATTCTGCCCGCGTTGGGTTCGGTGAAGTTGAGCGCGCTCACCCCTTCGATGATTCAGAAATTCTATAACGACTTGCAGCGCGGTGAGAAGCCGATTTCTGCGAAATCCGTTCGCAATGTCAACGGCGTGTTGCATCAGCTATTGAAGCAAGCCGTCAAGTTGGGCTATATCCGCAACAATCCGACCGAGGCTTGCACACTACCGAGGTTTGAAAAAACAGAAATTCAACCGTTTGATATGCCGGAAGCAATAACTTTCCGTGATTCGCTAGGGGATGATGTTTATTCGTCAGTATTTAAGGTTGATTTGTTTACCGGGCTGCGCCACGGGGAAATCCTCGGCTTGACGTGGGATTGCGTTGACTTTGACCGGGGAACGATCACGATCAACAAACAACTGACTATGACAAGGGGAGAAAATGCGGGCTATCAGTTTAGCACTTTGAAGAATGACAAACCGCGCACAATTCAGCCCGCGCCCTTTGTAATGGATTGGCTGCGGGAACGTCGAATTGCCCAGCTTCAAGATCGGCTCCGCGTTGGGTCTTTGTGGGATGAAGGGGAATTTCCCGACTTGGTATTCACTTCCGAAACAGGGTCACACCTCTGTTTCCGTGTTGTGTTGAAGCATCTTAAAAAGGCATTGGAAAAGGCGGGGCTTCCCGAAAAGCGTTTTCACGATCTGCGACATAGTTACGCGGTGCTCTCGATAATGGCGGGGGATGATTCGAAAACGCTGCAACAAAACCTCGGTCATGCAACGCCGGGCTTTAGTATGACTGTTTATGCGCACGTCACAAAATCCATGCAAGAAGCCTCGGCTCGCCGGATGCAAGCGCTCATTAGCAACCAAAAGTAAGAGTAAAAAAAGCTGGTAGGGGTAAATTTAGGGGTCAAACGGTCATTTTGAACATGAAGAAAGCCCGAAAACGCTGTATTTTCGGGCTTTTTATATGGCGGAGGCGGTGGGATTCGAACCCACGGACCCATCTCTGGATCACTCGATTTCGAGTCGAGGCCGTTATGACCACTTCGATACACCTCCATGGCTTGTTTATTATACGGCATGCGCGGGGCAAAAGTCAAGTAAAATCGCGGGGAGTAGGGCGTTTGCGAGAGTTTTTCACGCTGCTGTCGCGCGGAGTTCGCAATTGCGCGGGCGGGTGAAGCGAAAACAGAGCGAAGATCGAAGGGACTGCAGGTGCTTGAAGAAGGTGAGGGTGGCGTACCGGGGCGAGAGCGTCAAAGGGAGGGGCCCCCAGAGGGGGTCCCTCCCTTTGACGTTTGGCTACGGGGGTTACGCTGGGCTCCGCCCAGACCTAGCGGCGCGCCGCCTCAAATCTTCGATTTGAGCCGGTGCGGTTCGGCCTAAGGGCCGAACTTGGAAACCCTTTGGGTTTCCAACCTTCAAGGAACCTGAGGTTCCTTGGATTCTCCCTTCTGCTGCCGCCTAGTGTTCCAGCGCTGCGCCGATCAATCCCGCGAACAGCGGGTGCGGGCGGTTCGGCCTGGACTTAAACTCCGGGTGGAACTGGCACGCCACGAACCACGGGTGCTCCTTCAGCTCCACCATCTCCACCAGATCGCGCTCCTCGTTGCGGCCGGAGGCGATCATGCCGTGGGCCTCCATCGCGTTCAGGTACCGGTTATTGAACTCGAAGCGGTGCCGGTGCCGCTCCTCTACCGCGTCCGTGCCGTAGAGCTCCCGCGCCTTCGTGCCGGGCTTGAGCGCGCAGCGGTAGTGGCCCAGGCGCATGGTGCCGCCGGTCTGCACCTTGCCCTTCTGGTCCTCCATGATGTCGATCACCGGGTCGGGGGTGTCCGGGTTGAACTCGGTGGAATCGGCGCCCTTCAGCCCGCAGACGTTGCGCATGAATTCGATCACCGCGATCTGCAGGCCCAGGCAGATGCCCAGGTAGGGGATGTTGTGCTCCCGGGCGTACTTCGCCGCCAGCATCTTGCCCTCCACGCCGCGGCTGCCGAAGCCGCCGGGGACGAGTATGCCGTCCACGTTTGCGAAGATTTCGTCCAGGTTCGCGCCCTCCTCGGTCAGGTCGTCGGCCTGCACCCATTGGATGTTGACATGCGCGCGGTGGGCGATGCCGCCGTGGCGCAGCGCCTCGGCCACGGAGAGGTAGGCGTCGTGGAGCTGGATGTACTTGCCCACCAGCGCGATGGTGACCTCGCGCTCGGGCCTGCGGAAGCGCTCCACCACCTCGCGCCAGTCGCGCAGGTCGGGCTCGCGAATCTCGAGCCCCAGCGCCTCGCAGACCTTATCGGCGAAGCCTTCGCCCTCGAGCATCAGCGGGACCTCGTAGAGCGTCTCGGCGTCGAGGTTTTGGATGATGTACTTGGCGGGCACGTTGCAGAACTGGGCCAGCTTTTCGCGCATCTCCTGGGGCACGGGGTAGTCGCTGCGGCAGACCAGCATGTTGGGCTGGATGCCCTGGGACTGCAGCTGCTTGACCGAGTGCTGGGTGGGCTTGGTCTTCAATTCCTGGGAGGACTTCAGGTAGGGCAGCAGTGACACGTGGATGAACAGCACGTCGCCGCGCGGCACCTCCCACTGGAACTGGCGGATGGCCTCGATGAAGGACTGGCCCTCGATATCGCCGATGGTGCCGCCGATCTCGGTGATGACCACGTCCCGGTCGTGGGCGATGCGGTAGAGCTTGTCCTTGATCTCGTTGGTGACGTGGGGGATGATCTGCACGGTGCCGCCGTTGTAGCCGCCGCTGCGCTCCCGGTCGAGCACGGCGTAGAAGATCTGGCCGGAGGTGACGGAGGAGTAGCGGGTGAGGTTCTCGTCGATGAAGCGCTCGTAGTGGCCCAGGTCCAGGTCGGTCTCCATGCCGTCCTCGGTGACGAACACCTCGCCGTGCTGGTAGGGGTTCATGGTGCCGGGGTCCACGTTGAGGTAGGGGTCGAACTTCTGGATGGTGACCGAGTAGCCGCGCGCCTTGAGCAGCCGCCCCAGCGACGCCGCCGTGATGCCCTTGCCCAGCGACGAGGCCACGCCGCCGGTCACGAAGATGTACTTTGCCATGGATGCTTCCCCCTTCAAATGTTTCGGCGCGAATCCTGCACGCCGGATGAAATCACGAATGGAGGGTGCTCAAAACAAACGAACAGAGCGTCCTTCCGCTGCCTTTATGGGGGCACCTGCCCCCTCCGGCTGCAATAAACGCTCCGTTGACTGCCAAATATTCAATTCAAACGTGCTCATCGAGCATTCAATATGCAACTATTATACCGCTTCCCTGCAATTTGTCAACGGAAGATTCGGTTAATTCGCGGGGCGGGTTGGTTGGGGTTACGCCTTCGCTGCGCTTCGGCGGGGGTGTCTTAATTTCCGGCGAGCCTGATGGCTCTGATTGAACAAAAGTGCTCAACCAGCTTGCTATACTGATACCAGAAAGTGAATCGAGCGGACGCGCCGCCGGTTCCACAAAACAAGGAGGGGTTTATCATGAAGAAACTGTTCACCAAGAAGCTCGCGCTCGCTATGCTGTTCTGCCTGCTGGTGATCGCCATCCCCACCGCCGCCCTGGCCGACGGCCTGACCGCCGTGGAGGAGCACTGCTACATTCGCACCGCGCCGGGATTGAACGGGAAGATCATCTATACGGTGCCGGTGGGCGCGGAGGCGACCTACCAGGGGGACACGTCGGTGGACAACCGGGGTGTGACCTGGTACAAGGCCAGCTACCGCGGGGTTTCCGGCTGGATGTCCGGCCTGCAGGTCAATCTGAGTCCTGAGTACATCATCTGCCCCGGATTCGGCCTGACCGCCGTGGAGGAGCACTGCTACATCCGCACCGCGCCGGGGCTGAATGGGAAGATCATCTATACGGTGCCGGTGAATGGCACGGCGGTGTATCTGTACGATACGTCGGTGGACAACCGGGGTGTGACCTGGTACAAGGCGACTTACGATGGCGTCACCGGATGGATGTCGGGGTTGCAGATTCGGAGCAACTTCTGATCGGAGGGGTTGGAAGAGGGCGAATGCGGATCGCATTCGCCCTCTTTGGACGGGGGTGCTGTAAAGCGAAGCGTCGGTTTGCTCTTTGGATTGGAAAGCCCTCTGGCTTTCCAATCCAAACTCGCCTCGGGCGGCCCGCGGTATGGAGGCGATGGAGCGTTGGTGCGGATTATCCGGCGATGGTTTGGATACCGCGGGCCGCTGGGGGACGCCGGGCTCTGCCCGGACCCGCTGGGCTCCGCCCAGACCCGCTGGACTCTGTCCAGACCTGCTTAAGGGGCTTTGCCCCTTAAGAATCCTCACCAAGGAACCTGAGGTTCCTTGGATTCTCCCTTCTGGGGCTACGGTGGGGGTTAGGCCGCGCCGGAGTTGCACTCAGTCATGAAGTGCAGCATCATTAAGGCGTCGCCGCTGTTTTCGAACCGAAGCTCGAATTCGTTCGTCAAATCCAGCCTTCCAACCATCCAGCTGAGGGAGCGAAGCTCCTTTGCATACCGCTTGATGTCCTGCAGCCCGCCATCCGGAGCCACCACGTAGACTTCCCCCTCGCATTTGCCAAGCCTGTCCAGAAATCTTTCCGCATTGGTGACTTTGAAGATCTTCATGTGAAACGCTCCTTTGCGATCTCTTGCGTCGGTTGCCGTTCTGTGCTACAATGTAAATATAAGACATTACAGACCGAAATACAAGCATTATTGCGCCGAAAACTTGTAAGATTCGGACAGAACGGAGGAGGCCATGATCCATTATCTGCAAAGTACCCCCATGACGGAGGGCTTGATGGAAATCCCGCCCTCCTCGCTGGAGCGCTTCCCCTACATCGCCATCGAGGCCAACTTCAAATTGTATCCCGGCAAGTACTGCCCGTGGCACTGGCACGACTACTTTGAGTTCGTCGTCGTCGCCCAAGGTACGGTCGAACTGACCACGCAGCGTCACAGCTTTCGCGTCGCCCAGGGAGAGGGATTCTTTGTAAATGCGGGCGTGCTGCACATGATCCGCACGGTGGACGACGCGCCCGCCCGGATTCACACCCAGCAGTTCGAGGGGCGCCTGATCGGCAGCGCGGACGAGGTGTTCCGGCGCGCCGTGCGGCCCGTACAAAATTGCAGCGAACTGGAGGCCTGCGCGTTTCGCGCGGACGAAGCGCTGCTGGCGGAACTGATCGCGCGCCTCGAAGCGGCTTACGCCGCGGCGGAGCGGGCGGAGGACGGCGGCGAGCTGGAGATTCTGTTTCACCTGATGGGCGCCTGGCTCGCCTTCTATCGCTGGACGAAGCCGCTGGTGGATGGCGCGGAGCAGCGCGCGGACGCGGACGCCTCGCGCATCAAGCGCATGCTCAGCTACATCCACGCGCACATCGCCGAGCCGATCCTGGTGTCCGACATCGCCGCGGCGGCGAACGTGAGCGAGCGGGAGTGCCACCGCTGCTTCCGGAGGATGCTGGGCGTCACGCCGACGAGCTATCTAGCGCAGCGCCGCGTGCACACCGCCGCGCAGCTGTTGCTCAACACCGACCGGACGATCTCCGACATCTCGGCCAGTTGCGGCTTTTCCTCGCCCAGCTACTTTTGCAAGGTCTTTCGCGGCGTCATGGGTGTTTCCCCCCGCGCGCTGCGCGAGGGGGGAGAGCGGCGAGTCTCGCTTGACGAATCCGCAGTCTCCCGTTAACGCGGGCGGGCTTGACGTGCGGCGGAGCTTTGTCTATAATGAAACTATACTTTCGGAAAGCGGGTGAACGAATGGCGAACCGGCTCTACGTGTCCCCCTCCCCGGACGGCTGGCGGAACCTGGCCGTGGACGAGTACTTTCTGGATACCATCGGCCCCGGCGACGTGATGCTCTACTTCTACGTGAATGCCAACGCCGTGATCATCGGGCGCGGCCAGAACCCCTGGTCGGAGTGCAACCTGGCGGCGATGGAGCGCGACGGCGTGCAGCTGGTGCGGCGCATCACCGGCGGCGGCGCGGTGTTCCACGACGCGGGCAACCTGAACTTCTCGTTCATCGCGGGCGAGGACGTCTACGACGTGCACCGCCAGCTCAACCTGATCCTGCGCGCGGTGCGCGCGTTGGGCATCCCCTGCGAGTTCAGCGGGCGGAACGACCTGCTCGCCGACGGCCGCAAGTTCTCCGGCAACGCCTTCTGCGCCCGCGGCCACGCCCGCCAGCATCACGGCACGCTGCTGATCGACGCCGACCTCTCCCGCCTGCAGAACTACTTAAACGTCGATCCCCGCAAGCTCAAGTCGAAGGGCGCGAAGTCGGTGCGCTCCCGGGTGTGCAACCTGCGGGAGTTCGCGCCGGGGCTGACCCGCGACGCGATGCTCGCGGCGCTGAAGGACGCCTACCGCGCGGAGTACGGCGAGTATACGGAGCTGACGGAGGCGGAGCTGGACGCAGAAGCAATCGAGCCCTACGTGGAGAAGCAGGCCAGCGACGCCTGGCGGCTGGGCAACACGCCACGCTTCGACGTGGAGATCGAGAACCGCTTCGCCTGGGGCAACGCCCAGCTGCTGTTGACGCTGCGCCACGGCCGGGTGGACGCACTGGACGTCTACACCGACGCCAACGACGCGGAGCTTCCGGGCGAGGTGAAGGCGCGCCTGCTGGGCGTTCCCTACGGCGCGGCGCCGCTGGCGGACGCGCTGGCGAGCTCGGAGCGGGAGGAAGTGCGGGAGCTGGCGGCGTACGTGCGCGGGCTGGAGCTGTGACGAAAAATACCTGTGGCGCGGCGAGCAGGTTTGTGGTATAATGGGAATAGAGTCTACGAGAGAGGCGGAGGCGATCCGATGAAGAACGCGAAGAGGATATTTGACATAGGCCAACTGATCCTGGTTGTGGGATCGATTTTGTACGTGGTGGAGCTGCTGACCATCGAGAGTAAGGCCATGACGCTGGCGATCACGGGTATCTATTTGGTTTCGCTGGTGCTGATACTGATCGGATGGATTGGAACCGCAGACGAGCGTAAGGCTGAGAAGGAAAGGAAGAAGCAGGAGGCCGCGGCCAAGAAGGCTGAAAAGCAGGCCGTCCGCAACGCGGCATAGCGACATAACCGGAAGCGACGGACCTTGGCGACGAACCAAGGTCCGTCGTCATCGCGCGGCAGCAGAAGGGAGAATCCAAGGAACCTCAGGTTCCTTGGCAGGAATTCTTAAGGGACAGAGTCCCTTAAGGCAACCCCGCACAGAACGGCGGCGCGTCAGGCGATGCCTTTTCCGCCATCTGCGGCGTGCAAATTCCTCGACTTACCTCCAGTAAGCCTTCGAAATTTGCACTTGCATCTGACGAAAAATTCATTCGCCTGCCGACCACCTTATCTGTGCGGTGTTGCCTTAAGCAGGTCCGGGCAGCGCCCGGGGCGGGTCTGGGCGGAGCCCAGCGTAGCCTCAGAGGCTGCGGATAGCAGGCGGCTGCGGCATGCGGCAAAAGGCATCGCTCCCATGCGGCCCGCGGTATCCAACCAAGGCAACGGCCAATCGCACCAACGTCTCGTCGTAACCATACCGCGGGCCGCCGGCGGCGCGCCTTTTATGAGGGGAAGCGAAGCTTCCCCGATTTAAAAGTAGCCGCCACTAACTTTCTAACGTACCGCCACGAATACCAACAAGCGATGGCATCAAGCCACCAACTCGACGAATCGAAAAGGGGCTCCCTCCTGATCGTGGCAAATCGCGCCATTATTCAGGAGGCAGCCCTTCTTCTATGATCTATACTCCATGGGCATCGCTCGCATCGCCCTGCGCTGTCGACAGCCCGCAGGAAGCAGGCTTCGCCTGCGAGTTAGTGGCGGCTGCCTTGAATCGGGAAGCCGTCCGGCTTCCCGATTCAACTCCGCGCCGCGGCGGCCCGCGGTATGGTGGCGATGGGGCGTCGGTGCGCATTGCCGGGGCTTTGATTGGATACCGCGGGCCGCATGGGAGCGCTGCCTTTGTCCTCAAGCCGCAGCCGCCTACTATCCGCTGCCTCAGGGGCTACGCTGGGCGCTGCCCAGACCTGCCAAGGAACCTGAGGTTCCTTGGATTCTCCCTTCTGGGGCTACGTGCTGGCGGTCTGGCGGTCAGGGGGTGGTAGGTCGCGCCTGGAGGACCCAGTAGCCCTTATCGCGGGCGACGCGGTCCACGCGCTCGAAGATCGTCTGCAGGTATCTCTGCGCCGACTCCGCGCCCTGCTGCTTGCGAATCACCACGTAGAGCGCGCCATCGGGCCCGAGGTGCGCCTTCGATTCCTCGAACAGCCGGTAGACCACCGCCTTGCCCGCGCGGATGGGCGGGTTCAGTGCGATCAGGTCGAATTTGCCCTCCACCTTCTCAAAGCCGTCGCCGCATACCACGCGGGCGTTCTCCACGCCGTTCGCGCGAAGATTGCGCTTCGCCAGCTCCGCCGCGCGCTCGTTCACGTCCGTCAGCACCAGCTCCGCCGCCGGATACCGCTTCCCCAGGACGACGCCCACCGCGCCCCAGCCGCAGCCCAGGTCCAGCGCCCGCCCCCGCAGCTCCGGAAGCGCGTCCAGCAGGATCCGCGTGCCCATGTCCAGGCCGTCCCGCGAGAACACGCCCGCGTCCGTGGCGCACTGGAACCGGAGCCCCAGCGCCTCAAAGATCACCTGCTTCTCGTCGTGCTCCACGCCGGGATTCTTCGTATAGTAGTGCTCGGTCATGCCTCTTCTCCTTCCGAAAGCCCGGTCAGGCGCCGCAGACCCTCGATCTCCTCGTTCGTCAGCCTGCGAAACTCGCCCGGCGCCAGCGCCGCGTCCAGCTCCACGCAGCCGATCTGCAGCCGTGAAAGCGCGGTCAGCGGGTGCCCGATGGCGGCAAACATGCGCTTGACCTGGTGAAACTTGCCCTCGGTGAGCGTCACGTCCGCCGTGGAGGTCGCCCCGGAGGAGAGGATCTCCAACGTCGCGGGCTTCGCGGTGAAGTCCGAGAGCGCGACGCCCTGCGCAAAGGCCTGCGCGTCCGCTTCCGTCAGCGCGCCCGCGCAGACCGCGCGGTAGCGCTTCTCCGCCTTCCATCGGGGCGAGATCAGCCGGTGGGCGAGCTGGCCGTCGGTGGTCAGCAGCACCAGCCCGGTCACGTCCCGGTCGAGCCGCCCCACCGGGCCGATTTTGCGCCGCCGGTACTTCTCTGGCAGCAGCGAGACCACCGTGGGCAGGCGCTTGTCCTCGGTGGCGGTGATCACGCCGGCGGGCTTGTTCAGCATCAGGTAGACCTCCGCCTCGCAGTCCAGCGGCGCGCCGTCGAGCAGCACGTCCTCCGGGCGAACGTCGAGCCCGGCGTCCCGGACGATGCCCGCCCCGACGCGCACGCGCCCCCGGGCGATCATCGCCTTCGCCTCTGACCGGCTATACCCCGCCAACGTCAGCGCCCGATCCACCCGCATAATCATCCCCCCGCCCCATTATAAAGCACCAGGCAAAACTTGTAAAGAGCAGGCAGGGGCGCCTTGCGGCGGGCTTCCGCGCCTTGAAGGGCGCTTTGCGGCCTTTTAGGCGGCAAAGCGCCCTTCAAGGCGCGGGGGTTCGGAATCCCCACAGGGGATTCCGAGCAGCGAAAATCCCTTTTGGATTTTCGCTGGCTGCCTCACGGCAGGCAAGGGTGCCCTGCCGGGCACATGGACGCCTCACGGCGTGGGTTGGGGAATCCCCACTGGGGATTCCCTTCAGCG
>CANQGC010000044.1 GCA_947600345.1 uncultured Clostridia bacterium | reverse complement strand
GGTGAAGCTGGAGAGCGTGGAGCTGAGCTATCCGAACACCATACTGCTGAGCGTCAGCCAGCGCCAGCAGAAGGCGATGCTGCTCTACGCGGGCGAGATTCAGCTGCTGGACGCGGAGGGCTGCGTGATCGGCAGCGTGCCTGCCGTGCCGGACACCGATCTGATCTACGTAAACGGCATGACCGTGACCGGCTTCTCGCCGGGCACGCCGCTCGAGGCCGGCAAGGGCCAGGTGGAGGCCTACTGCAGCATCGTGCAGGCGCTGGACTACAACGCGGCGAACGTATACGTCTCGGAAATCAATGTCAGCGACGTGAACAACCTGCTGCTGATCACCCGCAACGGCATCACCGTGGAGCTGGGGGATGCGAAGAATATGCAGGACAAGATCGCCTGGATGCGCGGCGCCGTGGCGGATTTGGAGGCCCGGGGCGAGGGCGGCGGCACGCTGGACGTGCGCAGCGGAACCAAGGCGGACTATCGCGGCATGAGCGATGCCGCCGTGGCGTCGCCCGCTCCGGTGGAGCCCACGCAGGCGCCCGAGGGTTGAGCGGCGGCGCTTCGACGCCGCCGGGGCAATGAGTTTTCTTCGATTTATAGGCCGGATTCGCGGAGAGCGCCGGATTTCGCGTGACAGGATTGTGGACGAAATGTGAAACCATTTTGACACTTTCGAAAAATCGCGAAATTTGGCGTTTTCTCGTTTGCATGTGAATTCATTTCCATGTATAATGTTTACGAATAGGTGTCTATAAGGCAAGATGTACGGATAAGGTGGAACAAGGGATATGAACAAGACACAGATTGCCGTCATCGAGTTCGGCACGTCCAAGATCGTAACGGTGGTCGCGCAGAACCGGGGCATCGACCGCCTGCAGTTCGTGGGGACGGGCACCGTGCCCTACGACGGCTACTCCGAGGGCGACTGGAACACCCCCGGCCAGATGCTGCAGCGCACGAGGGACTCCATCGCCGCGGCCGAATTGGAACTCAAGGACAAGATCAAGGAGCTCTACGTGGGCGTGCCGGGCGACTATATCCGCGTCCGCTGCGCCGAGGCGGAGATCGAGCTGGGCGAGGAGGGCATCACCGCCGAATCGCTGGAGCTGGTGCAGGACGCCGCCGCGGAGGAGCTGCAAATCGCGGAGCAGGGCGGCATGGTGCTGCATCGCTCTCCGGCGTGGTTCCAGGTGGACGATGGCAAGAAGACCATGGAGCCCAGCGGCCACGGCGGAAAGCTTCGCGCCTGCACATCCTTCATCCTCGCGGACGAGCAGTTTATCGACGACGTGCGCGAGATCCTGGGCGAGCTGGACATCACGATCCTCGGCTTCCTTTCGCCCACGCTGGGGGAGAGCCTGCTGCTTCTGTCGGTGGACGATCGCGACCGGGTTTCGGTGCTGATCGACTGCGGGTATCTGAGCACGGAGCTGAGCGTCATTCGCGGCGAGGCCATCATCTACCACGCGGTGCTGCCCATGGGCGGCGGCCACATCACCGCGGAGCTCGCTACCCAGCTGCGCATACCGATGCGCGCCGCGGAGCAGATTAAGCGCAGCTACATCTTCAATCCGGACGAATTCGATCAGACCAAGCTTTCGGAGGTCTACGATGCCCGCGGCCGCAGGCTGACCTTTTCCTGGGAGACGGTGAGCAAGTGCGTGGAGAAGTCCATGGACGAGCTCTGCGATATGATCGACATGACGCTCAAGCAGGACGTCCTGGATCTCCTGGGCGCGCGCTCTCAGGTTTATCTCACCGGCGGCGGCATCGGGCTGATGCCGCGCGCCAGGGACTATCTCGCGGAGCGGATCGGCCAGCCGGTGAAGGCGGCCGCCCCCAAGACCGCGGAGATGAACAGTCCGGTCTATTCCTCCGCGTTGGGGCTGATGGACCTCACCTTCGATTCCATCGAGCACCAGCAGGAGGAGGAGCAGGACGGCTTCGGAAGCAAGCTGTTCAGCGGCTTCAGAAGAAAGCGGAAGTAAAAGCCGCAGCAACCTTGCGGCTTTCTGGAGAAGCGGGAGAAGCGGAAGTAAAGTCGCAGCGACAATTTCTACGGACGAGGGGGATGCCTTGTGATTGAATTTGAGATGGAACCTCAGGAAATGAACAGTAACTTTGCAGCGATCAAGGTCGTCGGCGTCGGTGGCGCCGGAACGAACGCCGTCAATCGCATGGTGGACTCCGGCTTGAAGGGCGTGGAGTTCATCGCGGTGAATACCGATAAGCAGGCGCTGACGCTGTGCAAGGCCGAGCACCAGCTGCAGATCGGCGAAAAGCTCACCAAGGGCCTCGGCGCGGGCGCGAACCCGGACATCGGCCAGAAGGCCGCCGAGGAGGATCGCGAGAACATCGCCGACGCCATCAAGGGCAGCGACCTCGTGTTCGTGACCTGCGGCATGGGCGGCGGCACCGGCACCGGCGCGGCCCCCGTGATCGCCGAGATCGCCCGGGATATGGGCATCCTGACCATCGGTGTGGTGTCCAAGCCCTTCCTGTTCGAGGGACGGCAGCGCATGAAGAACGCCGAGGCGGGCATCGAGCGGCTCAAGTCCCACGTGGACACGCTGGTCGTCGTGCCCAACGACCGCCTGCTGAGCGTGGTCTCCAAGGGAACCACGATGGTCGAGGCGTTCAAAATCGCCGACGATACGCTGCGCCAGGGCATCCAGGGCATCTCCGACCTGATCGCCGTGCCGGCGCTGATCAACCTGGACTTCGCCGACGTGCGCACGGTGATGCAGTCCCGCGGCCTGGCCCACATGGGCATCGGCGTGGGCAAGGGCGAGAGCCGCATGGTGGACGCCGCCAAGCAGGCCATCTCCAGCCCGATGCTCGAGACCTCCATCGACGGCGCGCGGGCGGTGCTGATCAACATCACCGGCGGCCCGGATACCTCGATCCTCGAGATCAACGAGGCGGCCCAGCTCATCACCCAGGCGGCCGACGAGGAGGCCAACATCATCTTCGGCGCGGGCATCGACGAGAGCATGACCGACGAGGTGCGCATCACCGTGATCGCCACGGGCTTCGAGAAGACGCCCTTCGCGGAGGAGAAGCCGAAGGCCGCCCCCGCGCCCGCCGAGGAGGCGGATCTGGACGAACCGGCGCCCCGCCGCCGCTACGACGAGGAGGAGATCTCCCCGATCTTCGAGCGCAGGAACCGCCCGGCCCAGCCGCGCGAGCGCCGCTACGACGACGACGCCCGGCCCCGCCGCCAGCGCACCTACGCCGACGATTCCCCCGAGAATCGCACGCAGGCCCGCCGGGGCTTCACGCCGGACGTGCCGAGCTTCATGAAGAAGAGAGAGAGCTGACCGCCATCGCGAGGGCTCCCGGCAATCGCCGGGAGCCCTGCACGTTTCAACCCAAACCGCCCCGAGCGGCGCCAGGGCATCGACGAGATGCCCTCGGCGCCGCTCGGGGCGGCTTTCAGTCCTCCGGAAAGCGCGGCGGGGACTGATGCGCCCGGTGCTCGCCGATCTGCTTCTCCATCCAGATCATGTCGTACCAGCGGCCGAACTTGTAGCCGCACCGGTGGAAGTGGGCGACTTTGGTATAGCCCATGTGTGCGTGGAAATCCGGGCTGGCGCGATCCAGGTACTCGTCCCCGGCGTCGGACCAGGCGATGCAGGCGCAGAGGTTGAGGATGCCCATATCGCCCAATTTGCGCTCCAAAGCCTCGTATAGCATTCGCCCCAGGCCGCGCCCGCGGGCCGAACGGTCGACGTAGATCGTTGTCTCACAGGCCCACTGGTAGGCGGCGCGGCTCGCGAAGGGCCCGGCGTAGGCGTAGCCCAGCGCCCGACCGTCCGCCTCGGCGACCAGGTAGGGGTAGCGGCGCGCCGTTTGGCGCATGCGCTCCCGAAACTCGTCGAGCGTCGGAACCTCGTACTCAAAGCTGACCGCGGTGCGCTCCACGTAGTGGGCGTAGATCTCCAGCAGGCGCGGGGCGTCCGCCAGGTTCGCGTCCCGGATTGAGATGTAGTTCATTTCGCGTTTCCCCTTTTCGCCGTGCCTTCGCTTATTCCCGAATCGCCTTCATCCGCAGGCGCACGTAGTCGGCGTACCACTTGCCGTCCACGCACAGCTCGCCTCGCAACATATCCGCGCATTGGTCGAGGATCGCCGCCCGGTCGGCCTCGGATTCCACGATGGCGAAGGGCGTCTTCACGAACATCCGAATCCAATCCTTCAAACCATCCGGGCCCACGAGCTCGGTGGGGCGGTCGAAGAGGGCGGCGAAGGTCACGCGGAAGCCCGCCGCTTCGAGCAGGCCGGCGTATTCGCCGATGGTCGGGAAGTAGAAGGGCATCCGGTAGGCGTAGCCCCGCTCGGCGAAGGCGGCGGAGAGCGCCGCGTGGATGCGGCGGTTGTTGCCGTGCCCGCCGAACTCGAAGGCAAACTGCCCGCCGGGCTTCAGCGCTTCATGGACGCAGCGCAGCATGTCCGGCTGGCGCTCGGCGTCGATCCAGTGGAACACGGCGTTGGAGAACACCGCGTCCACGGGTTCGGGAAGTGTGAAGTCCGTGGCGTCGCCCAGCGCGAATTCGATGTCCGGGTAGCTTTGCCGCGCGACGGCCAGCAGCTCCGCTGAGGCGTCCATGCCGGACGCTGCATAGCCCTTCTCCCGCAGCGCCTTCGTCAGCGCGCCGTTGCCGCAGCCCAGGTCGAGCACGGAGCTCCCCGGCGCGAGATCGAGCAGCTCCAACACGCCCTGCCCGTACTGGTGGACGAACGAGAAGTTTGAAGTGTACCTGTCCGCGTCCCACTGAATGTTCATGACTTGCCTCCCGTTTGAATGTCGCGCTCAGCCTTCGGGTCGAAGCTCCTCGGGCGTCACGTAGAGCGTGCGCTGGTTCGTGTAGATCACGAAGCCGGGCTTCGCGCCGGAGGGCTTCTTGACGTACCGGCGCTTCGTGTAGTCCACCGGCACGTTGGACGAGCGCGCGCCCTTGGAGTAGGCGGCGGCCAGCTTCGCGGCGTATCGTATCGTATCGTCGTCCGGGTTCGGGCCCACGATGATCACGTGGCTGCCCGGCATGTCTTTGGCGTGGAGCCAGATCTCCTCCGGCTCGGCGGAGAAGGTGAGCTTGTCGTTCTGCAGGTTGTTCTTGCCCACCAGGATCGTCCGGCCCGAGGGCGCGGTGAACTTCATCGGCTGGCTGGGCGGCAGCTGCTTCATCTGGCGGCGGTTGGCCGTGTGGCGCAGGTAGCCGTACTTCTCCAGCTCGCTTCTCAGCTCCATCAGCTCGCTCTCGCCGGAGCACTTGCCCAGGTTGTCCATCTGGCCCTCCAGGTAGTTGAGCTCCTCGCTGGTCTTCTCGATCTGCTCGGCGGCCAGCGTCCGGGCGTTGCGCGCCTTCTGGTAGAGCTTGAAGTAGCGCTGGGCGTTCTGGGCGGGGGAGAGCTTCACGTCCAGCGGAATCTCGATCTCCTTCAATTCCGGGTCGTAGTAGTTCGGCAGGCGCACGGACTTCATGCCCTTCTCCGCGAGGTACAGATTCGCCGTCAGCAGCTCGCCGTTGACGCGGTACTCCTCCATGCGCTCCGCGCCCAGCAGCGCCTCCCGCTGCAGCGCAAGCTTGCGCTCGCAGCGCTCGATGTTGGTCTTGAGGGCCCGGTGGATGGCGGCGCTCTTCTGGGAGGCGCGCTCGGCCAGGTCGCGGGAGCGGTAGAACGCGTCCAGCGCCGCGGAGATCGTGGGGAAGGGGGCGCTGCGGAGCCCCGCGCAGCTTCGGTAGGGGAAGGCCACGGCGTCGACGGGGCGGTCGTCCGGGCCGTAGAGCACGGCGGGGGAGAGCTCCTCCGGGATGCGCGCGAGCTCCGCCGCCACCGATTCCGCCACGGCGCGCAGGTCGCACTCGTCCGCGTGGGCGTCGGCGCTGCCGGTGGCGCGGAAGGCGAGCTCCCGGCTGGTCTGGGCGGACATGCCACTGACGCAGGAGCCGATGAGCTTCTGCAGCGCGCCGGACTTGCCCGCCATCGCGGCATAGAGCTTCTCCGCCGTCACCCGGTCAAACGGAAGCTTGCCGTGCTCCGGGGGCCGCTCGTAGCGCAGGCCCGGCAGCACCTCGCGCACCGAGGAGATGGCCTCGGTCACGCGCCGGGCGCTGTCGATGATGCGGCCGTCGGCGGATACGAAGATCAGGTTCGAGTGCTTGCCCATGAACTCGCAGACCAGCGTCTTGCGGGCGCGGTCGCCCAGCTCGTCCAGGTGCTCGAACTCGATTTCCAGTATGCGGTCGCAGTCGATCTGGCGAATCTCCACGATGCGCGCGCCGGAGAGGTGCTTGCGCATCAGCATGCACAGGTTGAAGGGCTCCAGCGGGGAGCTCTTCTTGAACTCGGTCAGGTGCGCGCGAGCGCAGCCTGCGCTGGCCGAGAGCAGCAGCATGTGGTTCGCGCCGCCACTGCGCACGGTGAGGATTAGCTCGTCCCGCTCGGGCTGGACCACGCGATCCACGCGCCCGCCGGCGAGGGTATCGTTCAGTTCCCGGGCGAGCAGGCCCAGGGTAAAGCCATCGAAGGGCATGGTGTACCTCCTGCATAGGGTTGCTCCATTCATTATAGGGACTCGGCAAAGAAAAATCAATACCGCGGTCGAAAACATCGCGAAACCGGGCGGCTTCGCGCCTCCGGAGGAAAGCCCCGGCCGTCCGTCGCATAGCTTTAACGAAAACAGTAGGGCAGTCGCGAGCGAAAAGTGCTATAATGCTTCATAAATATGATTAAGAAGGGCGGATGTGCCATGAAAATTGTCGTACTTTGCGGCGGATTGAGCATGGAGCGCGATGTCTCCATCTCCAGCGGCACGCTGATCTGCAAGTCGCTGCGGGGAATGGGTCACCGGGCCGTGCTGGTGGATATGTTTTGTGGACTGGAGGGCATCGATACGCCCATCGAAAGGCTGTTCGACGAGCTGCCCGAGATCAGGGATGCGAAGATCGCCACCCAGATTCCCGATCTGGACGCCGTGCGCGCCAGCCGCAAGTGGAAGAGCCGGAGCATGATCGGCCAGGGCGTGCTGGAGCTGTGCCAGATGGCGGACGTGGTGTTCCTGGGCCTGCACGGCGCCTGCGGCGAGGACGGCAGGATTCAGGCCGCGCTCGACCTGCTGGGCGTGAAGTACACCGGCAGCGGCTGCCTGGGCAGCGCGCTGGCGATGGACAAGGACCTGACCAAGAAGATCGTCGCACCCCAGGGCATACGCACGCCCGAGTGGCGCACCGTCACCTACAAGGAGGGCGAGATTCCCGCCATCGCGGAGGCGCAGGCGCTTCCCGTGGTGGTGAAGCCCGTGGACAGCGGCTCGAGCATGGGCGTGGCCATCGCCCACACGAGGGAGGAGCTCGTGGCCGCGCTGCGCGCCAACCTGGGCCAGCAGCGGGTGATCCTGGAGCAGTACGTCAAGGGCCGGGAGATCGACGTGGGCGTGCTGGACGGCAAGGCGCTGCCCTCCATCGAGATCATTCCCAAGCATGGTTTCTACGACTATGTGAACAAGTACCAGGCCGGCGCGACGGTGGAGATCTGCCCCACGCCCATCGATCCGGAGATCGAGAAGCGCCTGGGCGAGACGGCGCTGGCCGTGCACAACGCGCTGGGCCTGAAGGGCTACTCCCGCTCGGATTACATCGTGGACGGGAAGGGCGACATCTACTTCCTGGAGATCAACACGCTGCCGGGCATGACGCCCACCAGCCTGCTGCCCCAGGAGGCCGCGGCCGTGGGCATCGACTACGATACCCTCTGCCAGAAGATCATCGACATGGCGCTCCGGGAGGAATGAGCAATTGAGCATCAAAGCATTCACCGTGCGGGACGCCGTCCGGGAGACCGGCGGGCGCTACTTTGGGGATACGGAGGCGCTGGACCGGCAGGTCACCGGCGCGGAGAGCGATAGCAGGCTGATCGGACCGGGCGCGCTGTTCGTGGCCTACCGCGGCGCGCGGGTGGACGGCCACGACTACATGGCCGGCTGCATCGAGCGCGGAGCATCCTGCTGCCTGTCCGAGCGGGAGCCCCGGGGGCCGGAGGAGACGCCCTGCATCGTGGTGGACTCCACGCTGCGCGCCATCGCGGCGCTGGCGGGCTGGTACCGCTCGCTGTTCGACATCCCGGTGATCGGCATCACCGGCAGCGTGGGCAAGACCACCGCCAAGGAGATGATCTGGACGGTGCTCAACCAGCACATGCCCACCCACAAGAATCGGATGAACTTCAACAACGAGATCAGCCTGCCGCTGGAGCTGTTGCGCATGCCCGAGGACGCCAAGGCCGCCGTGATCGAGATGGGCATCTCCGACTTCGGCGAGATGACGCGCCTGGCGGGCTTCGTGCGGCCCACCCACGCGGTGGTCACCAACATCGGCGACGCGCACCTGGAGTTCCTAGGCGACCGCCAGGGCGTGCTGCGGGCCAAGACGGAGATGTTCAACTGCATGAACGGCGACGGCATCGCCGTGCTCAACGGCGACGACGAGACGCTGCGCGGCTACGCCTGCCCGATGAAGTCGGTCACCTTCGGCCGCACCACCGGCTGCGACTTCGTGGCCGAGGACGTGGAGAACCTCTCCGGCGGCGGCATGCTGATGCGCATCCGCCACCACGGCCGGGCCTTCTCCGCGATGGTGCCCGCCTTCGGCTCCCACATGGTGCACGCGGCGCTGATGGGCGCTGCGGTGGGCTGGGCGATGGGGCTGAGCGATTCCGAGATCGCCGCCGGCATCGCCGCCTACGAGACCGTGGGCGAGCGGGCGCGGCTGATCCGCGAGAGCGGCATCACCATACTGAGCGACTGCTACAACGCCAACCCCACCTCCACGGCGGCGGCGCTGGAATCGCTGCGGCTGCTCCCCGGGCGCAAGGTGTGCGTGCTGGGCGACATGCTGGAGCTGGGCGCGATGAGCCCGGCGCTGCACCGCAAGACCGGCTCCTACGCCGCGCGCGCGGGCGCGGGCCTGGTGATCGGCTGCGGCACGCTGGCCAAGGAGATCTGCAAGGGCGCGATGGAGGAGGGCGTGGAGGCCCGCTGGTTCCCCGACAAGGCGGCGCTCTACCCCGAGCTTCCCAAGCTCATCCGCCCCGGCGACAGCGTGCTGGTCAAGGCCAGCCACAGCATGAAGTTCGAGGAGATCGTGGAGAAGCTTCGCAGGATCGAATTCTGATGAAGAGAGCGTCTGGACGCGCATAGCGCCAGGCGCTCTTCAATGCTGCAAAGGAGCGGGATGCCGATGGAGGAGCGGGAACTCTGGCTGGACTGGGCGGTGGAGCTGCAGGCCTTGGCCCAGGCGGGCCTGACCTACGGCCGCGACGCCTTCGACCGGGAGCGCTACGCGCGCATCCGCGAGATCGCGGCGGAGATGGTGGCGCGCCGGGCGGAGCTGCCGATGGAGAAGGCGCGGGAACTGTTCTGCAATGAGACGGGCTATCAGACGCCCAAGCTCGATACCCGCGCGGCGATCTTCGACGGGGAGCGAATCCTGCTCGTGCGGGAGAACAGCGGGCGGTGGTCGCTGCCCGGCGGCTGGGTGGACGTGAACCTGTCCGTGGCCGAGAGCGCCGTCAAGGAGGTGCGGGAGGAGGCCGGGCTGGAGGTGGCCGCGAAGCGCATCGTCGCGGTGCAGGACCGGGCGAAGCACAACCGCCCGCTCTACGCCTGGAACATCTGCAAGGTGTTCGTGGAGTGCGAACTCGTCGGCGGGGAGTTTCGCGAGAACCTCGAGACCACCGACTCCGGTTGGTTCGCCGAGGACGAACTGCCGGAGCTGGCGGCGGAGAAGAACACGGAGGAGCAGATTCGAATGTGCTTCCGCGCCCACCGCTCGGAGCGCTGGGAGGCGCTGTTCGACTGAGCTACAGGCGGACGGCTTCTAATTTGCCGATGTCCTCGCACAGCGCGGCGAGGGCATAGCTTTGCCCCGAGGAGTCGGTCAGCGATTCAGAGAAGAATCGATCCGCCCAGCGGGGGTCGAGGGTGTCGATCTTCGCGGGATGGGCGTCGATGCCCTCGCCGGTCATCTTGCCGACGCACTCCTTCTTCGTCCAGCACTCGAAGAAGTCCGGGCCGAGCCGCAGCTCCTCCGGGGAGAGGCAGCGCGCGCGCAGGCGGTCGGAGACCTCCGGGCGAATCCCTTCGATGTCCACGCCACAGGGCGCTTCGGACAGGAGCGCAACCGCCAGCTTGCCGCTGTGGGCCAGCGAGAAGTGGAGCGGGCAGTCGATGAACTCCGGCTTGCCGCGCTCGCCGAAGCGCACGGCGGGAAATTTCCCGGGAAAACTTTGCGAGGATTGCGGAAGCCGCCCCAGCCGGACGAGCCCCTCCGCCAGCAGGTTCCACGCCGTCAGGCTGGCGGCGCGCACGGCCGGGTTGGTCTTGCGTGCAATGTGCGCGGCAAATTCCCCGCCGAACTCCGGCGGGGTCAGGCCGTCCCGTATTTCGGAAATCAGCAGCAGGCTCATGGCTCAAACTCCGGAAAGTACCTGCGCACGAAGCCGGGAATCCCGGCGGTGAACTCCCGCCCGTCCAGCGCCGCCAGCGGGCCAGGGTCGCCCGCGAAGCGGAACTTCAACCGATAGGCGCACAGCGCCTGGTAGCCCATGCCGTACTTCTCGCTGCGGCGCGCGTCGCCGTACTGGCCGTCGCCCAGCAGCGGGTGGTTTGCGTGCGCCAGCTGGGCGCGAATCTGGTGCGTGCGGCCGGTGAGCAGCTCGCACTCCAGCAGCGTGAGCTCCCCATGCTCCGCAAGCACGCGGTACTTCGTCTGCGCCCGCTGTCCGTCCGGGCAGGGGCGGAGGCTGATCTCCACCTTCCTTGCGCCCGGATGCTTGACGATGTAATTGTCCAGCATGCCCTCCCGGCGCTTGAAGCGCCCGAAGGCGGCGCAGAGGTAGAACTTGCCCACCTCCCGCTCCCGCACGGCCCGGTTCAATACCTCCAACGCGTCCCGGCTCTTGGCGACGAGCTCCAGCCCGCCGGTGAAGCGGTCCAGCCGGTTGCACAGCGCGGGGGCGAAGGAGCCCGCCTCGGCGGGGTCGTACTCGCCCCTCTGGTAGAGGTAAGCCTGCACGTGGGTGATCAGCGTGTTCACCTTCTCGCTGGCGTCGGGATGGGCGGCGAGGCCGGGCTTCTTGTCCACGATCAGAACGTGCTCGTCCTCGTAGACGATCCGCAGCGCGGGCCGGATCTTCGAAAGGAAGGGGTCCTCCCGCCTGGGCTTGTCGAACAGCTCGTCGTTTAAGTAGATTTGCAGCACGTCCCCGGCGGACAGGCGCGCGTCCTCCTTCGCCGGATGACCGTTCAGCTTGTAGCGCTTCAGCCGGAAGAACTTGCGCCGCTGGCCCATCGCCACGGCGGGCATCTCCCGAATCAGCCACTTCTCCAGCCTGCGGCCGTCGTCGGCCTTCGCGATCACGAACTCCTTCACGGGCAAAACCCCTCGCAAACGTTCTGCCTCGATTATATCAAATCGGAATCCGCGACGCAAGGTACAGCGCCAGGATTTCGTAATTCCCGGCCGCCTCGCCCACGCCCAGCGCCGCGAACGCCGCCTGCGCGCCGGAGCTGACGGCCCGGCAGCGCGTGCCGCCGCCGATGGCGCGGTAGTGGGCGGCGGTTGCCTCGCTCATCCGGTCGCGACAGGCGGAGTAGGCGGAGGGATCGGCATCGTAGAGGGCGTCCATCGTGTACTTGAGCGCCCAGACGCGCGCGGAATCCGCGTAGAGCCCGCCCCGCGCCATGCAATCCCTCCAGGCGGCGATGTTGGCCGCGCCCTCGCCCGCGACGCCCTCGGCGTGCATGCGTTCGTGCACCGCCACGAAGGGCAGCGCGCAGTCCGGCAGCTCCGGCGAGACTAACGCCTCGCCCGTGGGGAAGGAGAAGAAGCCGGTGATGCCGAAGAGCCGCATCCAGCCCGGGAAGGCGATCCGCTTCGCGGGGAGGTCGGCGGGGACGCGGGAGAAGTCCGGCGCGGCGGCGTTGAGTTCGTCGATCAGGCGATTGCAGGATGCCTCGAGCTGCGCGCCCGTCGCGGCGCAGGCGATCGAGCCGGGGGCGGGGTAGAGGGGCAGCCAGAGCGCGCAGAACAGCACGACCACCGCCAGCGCGAAGCTTCCCATGCGCCGCCCCAGCAGCCGCAGCGCCTCGCGCACGCCGGACCTTCCCCAGCAAAAGCAGGCCGCCCCGAACAGCGCCAGCGCCAGCGCGATCAGCCCCCACTCCAGCAGCGCGAAGGGCAGCGGGGACGTGAGGCGCGAAAGCCCGCGCAGCATCGGCTTCGCCAACGCCTCCGACCACGCCGCGGCAAACCAGGGCCACAGCCGCGCGGCGGCCGCCAGCGCCGCCGCGAGCAGCGCGGCCATCGCCGCAAGTGTGCGCCGCAAACGCATGGCGGCCCCTCCCTTCGCTGAGCGCAGAATGAAAGCTGCGCGTTACAGCCATATTATCGCATCTGCAGCCCACCAAAATCAAATGCAATTTGTGGAATTCGCATCTTGCAAAAATCCCTGGAATCGCCTATAATGGTAAACAGAAAAATAACATGGAGGAATTTGTACGATGAGCAATCAAATCAAACTGGATGTAAACGCGATGATGGCGGAGTACGTCGGCCCCAAGGGCATCGCCCGCGCCGAGCTGGACGCGCTGGTTCCCGAGCTGAAGAAGGCCCACGCGGCGGTGGAGGCCGGGCGCGGCGTGGACATGCAGGGCTGGATGGACCTGCCCTATAACCAGGACGCGGTGCTGACCAAGATCGAGACCACCGCCGCGCGCATCCGCAAGGAATTCGACGCCTTCGTGGTGCTCGGCATCGGCGGCAGCGCCCTCGGTCCGGCGGCAGTGCAGCAGGCGCTCAACCACCTGCACTATAACGAGCTCCCCGCCGAAAAGCGCGGCGGCCCGAGGCTCTACATCGAGGACAACATCGACCCCGAGCGCATGGCGGCGCTGCTGGACGTGGTCGACCTCAGGACCACCTGCTTCAACGTCATCACCAAGTCCGGCGGCACGGCCGAGACCATGAGCCAGTACCTGATCGTCACCGAGAAGCTCAAGGCCGCGCTCGGCGACGACTGGAAGAAGCACATCCTGATCACCACCTCCGAGAAGAAGGGCTTCCTCATCAAGATCGCCCAGCGCGAGGGCTTCGAGACCTTCTACATCCCGGACGGCGTGGGCGGCCGCTTCTCCGAGCTCTGCCCGGTGGGTCTGGTCGCCGCGGCGGTGACCGGCATCGACATCCGCGCGATGGTCGCCGGCGCCAAGGCCATGGACGAGCGCTGCAAGACCGACGACATCTTCGCCAACCCGGCGCTGCTGGACGCGGGCCTGATGTTCCTGGCGATGCAGAAGGGCGCGAACATGAGCGTCATGATGCCCTACGCCGATAGCCTCAAGCTGATGGCCGACTGGTACGCCCAGCTCTGGGCGGAGTCGCTGGGCAAGAACGTCACGCTGGACGGCAAGCCCTGCCACGCGGGCCAGACGCCGATCAAGACGCTGGGCGTCACCGACCAGCACTCCCAGCTGCAGCTCTACACCGAGGGCCCGTTCGATAAGGTCATCACGTTCCTGAAGGTGGAGAAGTTCCGCGCCACCACGCCGATCCCCCACGGCTGCGACGACATCCCGACGATCGCGTTCCTGGGCGGCAAGAGCCATAACCAGCTGATTGAGGCGGAGCGCCAGGGCACCGAGTACGCGCTGTTCAAGGCGCAGCGGATGTGCCAGACGATCACGCTGCCGGAGGTCAACGCGGACACGATCGGACAGCTGCTGTACTTCTTCGAGCTGGTGACGGCCTACACCGGCGCGCTGCTGAACATCAATACGTTCAATCAGCCGGGCGTGGAGGAGAGCAAGATCGCAGCGTATGCGGTGATGGGCTATGACTCCGAGGTGCATACGGCGAAGCGCGAGGAGATGAAGAACCGCCCCGCCCCGAAGGCCGAGTACGTGCTGTAAGCCGCGCCGAGCGCGAAGAAAGCAATAGAAACGAAGCGCAGGACTCCCGGGCCCCTGTCGGGCCCGGGAGTCCGTCGTTTCTAACGCGGCAGCAGAAGAGAGATTCTTAAGGACCTCAGGTCCTTAAGCAGAGATTCTTAAGGGACAGAGTCCCTTAAGCAGGTCCGGGCGGAGCCCGAAGCGGGCCCGGGCGGAGCCCGACACCCAAGCGGCCCGCGGTATCCATCAAAAGCCCCGGCAATCCGCACCACCGCCCCATCGCTTCCATACCGCGGGCCGCGTCGAGGCGAGTTTGGGTTAGGAAAGCCAAGAGGCTTTCCTAACCCAAAGAGCAACGAAACCTCCCGCCCATCCCCGCCCACCCCACTAACTCTCTCCTCCCCCCACCCCTTCGATTTTTTTCCCCGCAATCAGTGATAATCCGCGCCAACCCGGCATATATACAAGACGTACCAACCGTTGAAAGGGATGAAGGGACTTGGAGCGGATACGGGTAATGCTGGCCGACGACAATCAGAGCATACTGCGGCTTCTGACGGACTTTTTCTCCCGGAAGGCCGATATTGACGTGGTCGCCACGGTCTCCGACGGAACGGAGATTGCCGAGACCGTGCGCGAGTACCGGCCCGACATACTGGTGATGGACATCATCATGCCCCGGCGCGACGGCTTCATGGCGCTGGAGGAGCTGCGGGAGCTGGACGCGGAGCTGCGCCCGAAGGTGATCGTGCTCACGGGCCTGGCCCGGGACGACTTCATCATGCGCGCCATCCAGCTCGGCGCCAGCTACTACATGGTCAAGCCCTTCGACATGCACCTGCTCTACAGCCGCATCGTGGAGGTGGCGGGGGAGAGCGCGGCCGTGGCCACCGAGGGCGGCCCGGAGGCCGCCGGCGGCGAGGAGACGCCCGACGAGCGCATCACGAACCTCTTCCTGACGCTGGGCATCCCCGCGCACATCAAGGGCTACCAGTACCTGCGCGAGGCCGTGCTGATGG